>DASTQY010000372.1:0-5268 GCA_035761525.1 Nitrospira sp.
TGGACATCGAACCCGCGAGCCTCGATGACGTTCAAGGCTTCATTCAAAATGACTTCCTGACCCTTCCGCAAGCCCTTGCCCATAAGGGACGGGTGCAAGCTCACCTTCATTTTGCGTCCCGACACGTACACGTTACCCGTCCCATCCTGGTTGAGACTGGAAAAAATGGCGTATGTCGAAGGCGGAGCAGTCAGTTTTTCGACTTCAGCACGCAGCGCTTCGATTTGCGCCTTGGCTTCCTGGAGGGTATTGACCAGTTTTTCGTTTTGCTTGTTGGCTTGATCGAGTTGGTAACGGGATTGGTACAGACGACGGATTTCTTCTTCCATCGACTGAATCTGTACGCGAAGCTTTTCGATCTCTCTCGCTTGTTCGTCGTTACGATGAATCACGTCTGCATCTCCCTCGGACAACCGCTTGGTGATGTGCTTCACGGAATCTCGGAGGGACCGTAGGCGGCTTGGTCTTCCTTTCGTATCAGCCATGGAACCACCTGGGACAAGCGACAAGCCCTGCTAAATCGCATAGTCCAAGTCTTGAGCGGATTCTAACACTCGTTATTTTTACGGTCAACTAGACGACAGATTCCGGCGCGCAGAATGCGCCGCTACGACACGGCACGATCACACCGACGCAGTCACCGCCTCGAGTAGCGCGGTGGTCGCGACTTCGACATCGTCTGCACAAAGGATGGCCGTGATCACGGCGACGCCAAATGCGCCTGCACGGCGCACCTCTCGTGCGCGATCGGCAGTCACGCCGCCGATTGCAAAGATCGGCACCCGAACGGCTCGCGCAGCCTCTTCCAACGTCGGCAACCCGAGCGGAAGCCCGAACAGTCGTTTCGACGGTGTCTCATACACCGGACCGAACACGACGTAGTCCGCGCCGTTCGCTTCGACTTCCACGGCTTCCGCCACTGAATGCGCCGACGCACCGAGCACCCGGAGTGGGCTGAGCAACCTGCGGGCGACGCCCACTGGCAGGCTGTTGCTGCGTAGATGGACCCCGGCTTCGTCGAGCGACAGTGCCACATCGAGACGGTCGTTGATCACGAGCTGGCCTTTATGAGGCTCCATAAGTTGCTGTATCTCACCTGCAAGAGTGAGGAGATCTTTCGCGCAGAGATCGCGCTCTCGCAATTGGATGGAAATCTTCCCGGCCTTCAACGCTTGGGCAAGGACCGACATCAGCGGCCTGCCCTTGGTTTGTTGACGATCCGTGACGAGGAGGAGACGGGATTCAAGCGACGGCATCTAGGGACGTGATCAGGCTTGGGATAGAGAATGTACACTTCGGCATGTGATCACTGGTGTGAGCGAAAAGGCTCGGCATTGTGCTCCTAGAGCATGCCTTCAATGGGACTGCTTGCCGTCGCATACAGTTTCCGGGGAATGCGGCCCGCTTTGTAGGCCAACCGACCGGCGTGCACGGCGTATTTCATGGCTTCTGCCATAGCAATAGGATCTTGTGCACCGGCGATGGCCGTGTTCATGAGTACGGCATCGGCTCCATACTCCATCGCCAGCGCCGCATCTGAAGCCGTGCCGACTCCCGCATCAACGACGATGGGGACCTTAACTGTTTCCATGATGATTTTCAGATTATACGGATTGCGTATGCCCAGGCCCGATCCGATGGGTGCCGCCAGTGGCATGACGGCAGGACAGCCGATGTCCACGAGCTTCTTGGCGACGATGGGATCGTCGTTCGTGTAAGGAAGGACAATGAATCCTTCCTTGATGAGAATCTTGGCTGCTTCGATCAAGCCTGCTGTATCGGGGAACAATGTTTTCTCATCCCCCAGCACTTCAAGCTTGACGAGATCAGACACTCCGGCCGCCCGTGCGAGCCGCGCATACCGCACGGCATCCTCCACCGTGTAGCACCCGGCCGTATTGGGAAGGATCGTATATTTCTTCGGATCGATGAAGTCGAGCAGATTCTCTTTCGAGCGATCCGTGATGTTCACGCGGCGCACCGCCACCGTCACGACGTCCGCTCCGGAGACTTCGATCGCCTTCTTGGTCTCGGCAAAATCCTTGTACTTGCCGGTTCCCACCCAGAGCCGAGACTTAAACTCACGGCCGGCGATCACCAGTCGGTCATTGTGCATGGGTCGGGACCCTCCTTATCCAGCCCTCAACTGGACCACCGCCGCCGATGAAGCTCAAAATCTCCACCCGATCCCCTGCTTTGAGGCCGCGCCGATCGAATTCCTGACGATCCAAGATTTCCAGGTTTAATTCCACAGCCACCCGCTCGGTCTTGATGTCCAATTCGCGCAACAGATCACCGACCGTGGCTCCGATTCGGCAATCGCGGCATTCGCCGTTGACCTGGATCTGCAATGGCTCAGCCATGAACTATCATCCTAGGGAACCCTAATTCCCGTTGTCAATCAACGCGCACCCGCTTCCTAGTTGCCTCTCTCGCGCTGAACCCTGCAGAATAGAACGCCGGAACAACCCGATGGCCATCCCACAGCACAACGTGCAGCTTGCCGGCTTCTTTCGTTCCATCGCCGAGCTTCTTGCCGCTCAGCGGGCGAATCCCTATCGAGTGCGGGCCTACCGACGCGGAGCCGACGCCTTGTTGGCATTGGATGAAGACATCGCAGAAGTGGCGCAACGGCAAGCGCTGGAAGAGATCGAGGGCATCGGCAGGGACTTATCGGAGAAAATCCAGGAATTTCTCAGGACCGGGAAGATCTCACTCCTGGAAACTCTCAGAATGCCCTTGCCCGAGCATATTAGAGAATGGGCAGGCTTACCGGGTCTGTCCGAATCGCTGGTCGCCTACCTGCACAGCCGTCTGAATATCGGCACTCTGGCTGACTTGGAACAACTCGTACGATCGCGCATGCTCAGGACGGTTCCGGGATTTTCCGGTTCCGATGAGGACCTGCTCGTGGCCATCGAAGACCTCCGGCGCCGGACGCTCTGATCAGGACGGCCGGAGCTCTTTAAATATCTTCCAGGTTTTGAGCAGTTCCACGGCCTTCTGCAACTGCACATCCTGATCCAGCGAGGGCTCGCCGGACAGATCAAGAGGAGCAGCTCCAGCTCCAGGCGTCGCCCCGTTTCTTTGCACGGCGTCGTCTTTCGGAGTGGCGGCGGACTGCTCTTTTCCCGGGCCGCCCGTAATGGGCGATTTCGACGTCTTGTTGTCCGGTTCTTTATCACTCGGTTTGGTGTCGGCTTTCGCCACCGTGGTTGCAGGCTGCGGCTTGATGACAATGTCTGGCGTGATGCCGGTCGATTGGATCGACCGCCCTTTCGGCGTGTAATACTTCGCTGTTGTAAGCCGCAATCCCGATCCGTCACCGAGCGGCAAAATCGTCTGGACGGATCCCTTGCCAAATGAGGTCGTGCCGACGATCACGGCTCGTCCATAGTCTTGTAACGCGCCGGCCACAATTTCGGACGCGCTGGCCGATCCTTCATTGACGAGGATAATCATCGGTGAGTCGTCCATTTGATCCCTGCCCTTTGCGAACCATTCGTCTTTTTTGCTCTCTCGGCCTTTCGTATAAACTACCAGCTTTCCGTTCGGCAGGAACTGCTCCGACACCTCCACCGCCGCCGTCAACAGCCCGCCGGGATTGTTTCGTAAGTCGAGGATCGTGGACTGAACCTTCTGGTCCTTGAACTGCTTCAGCACCCGACCCAGGTCACGGCCGGTTGCTTCTTGAAATTGCGTGAGTTTCACGTATCCGATGTTGTCCATGACCTTGGATTTCACGCTTTCAATCTTGATGGTATCCCGCACAAGAGTGAACTGTAGGGGATCAGACGTGCCGTCTCGCTGAATGGTCAGATTCACTTTCGTTCCTTTGGGTCCACGCATTTTTTGCACGGCATCCATGAGCGAAAGATCTTTCGTGGACTCCTCATTGACCTTGGTGATGTAGTCACCGGCTTTGATCCCGGCCCGCTGCGCCGGAGTGCCATCGATCGGGGCAATCACAGCCAACCGGTTCTCCTTGACGCCGATCTGAATACCGACCCCTCCGAACTCGCCCTTGGTCTCAACTTGCATCTCCTTATACATTTCTGGCGTCATGTAGGCCGAATGCGGATCGAGCGTCGACAGCATGCCCCGAATAGCTCCTTGCACAAGGTCCTTCACCTTGGTGTCATCGACATAGTTTTTTTGGACCTGCGTTAACACTTCCGAGAAAGTTCTCAGCTCCTCATACGTTTCGGAAGCATGCCCGGTCCGTTCCCATCCCTTGCCGATTAACACGCCGGACAGGAGGGCCACCACGACCATCGGGCCCAACATCCAAAGTCGCCGTCGTTGGTTGTGTTCCATCATTTGCGTCCTTTCGCCTGCCTGGTCATCTTTCGCTTACCGTCTCGCAAGCCATTGAAGAGGGTCGACTGCTTCGGCCCCTTCGCGTAGTTCGAAGTATAAGGTATTTTCGCCGGTCATTCCCGTGTCACCGGTCTCCCCGATCGCCTGCCCTGACGCCACCTGCGCCCCTACGGACGTCAAAATTTTCGACGCGTGGGCATAGAGGGAAAAGAAGCCGTTGGCATGATCGAGGATTATAACCAGTCCGTAGCCTTTCAACCAGTCCGCATAGACGACCGTCCCGGGCATCACGGCATGGATGGCGCTCCCTTCCAATGTCTTGATCTCGATGCCCTTGCGCTGCACGTAGGTGTTGAATGTGGGATGCTTCTGGCGGCCGAAGTAGGTCAGCACGCTGCCTTCGGCGGGCCACGGCAAGCCTCCTTTCACGCCGCGCTGCAGGTGTCCTGCGGGAGGCTTGGCGGCCGCGGCTCGACGCCGCTGTTCCAGCTCGCGGAGAAGGCTGTCGATCCGTGAGGCGGATCGCTCGAGCTCCTGCAAGGCCCGCTCGTAGGACTCCTTTTCCTGCGTCAGCTTGGTCAGGTACAGCTTTTTTTCCTTCTTGACGGCGTTGATCTCCTCCAGATGCTTTTCTGTGCTGCGCTTGTAGGCCAGCATGCCGACGCGCGCCGCCTCCCGCTGCCGTTCGGCTTCCTGCATGGTGGCCATGTCACTCTTAAAGGTCTCGATCAGACTGTAGTCCCGCTCCGAAACCGCCGACAGATAGCGCAGGCGCCGTTGGAAATCCCCGTACGAATCGGACGCGAGCAACGGTTTCCAATGTCCGAACCGCCCCTCCATATACTGCACACGGAGCCTGGCCAAGATCGCCTGTTGCCTGACCTGCACACCTTCGCGCAAGCGTGCAATCTGGGCGTTGATCGTCTCGATCTCTTGATCTTTTTTTCG
>DASTQY010000373.1:0-4470 GCA_035761525.1 Nitrospira sp.
TTATCGAACAGTGCTTCATTGAGGAGTTCGGCCATGAGGTGCGCCCGGCCGAAATAGGGCGACCACAACCGGACCCAATTACTGGGCGACCGAAAGACCCGGTGTCTGAGTTCGGTCTCCCAATCCTTCCGAAGGAAACGGTATTCAAAGTCATGAAAGATTTGGTCGCGATACAACGCGTAATAGCCGCCGGTAAACGTGCCTCCGGATAGAGCATGAATCAGATCGAGTTCATCGAGCAGACGCTTCTGTTTTCCTTCCCATACAATCTGCTGGTTGGCGAGTTCTCGAAGCGCGCCAAACGCGAGGCTTGATGCGCGGGTACCTCCGCCTGAAAAGGCAGCAATAAAGAGAAAACTGTCCGAGTTATTTCCCCCTGGCGGGGCAACATTGGTGAAACGATATCCGCCACCAGGCTCCCATTTTTCCAAGGGAGCGTTGAGGGTCGGACGCACATACTCGCATCCCGCGTGGACGGCGAGCAGGAGGAGCATCAGCAGGCACGTGCACACGCTTCTCAAACGTCTTCGCATGTTGTCCTTTCCGATGGCGCGAACAGCGTTGTACCAGAAACCGGGCGCTTTCTCATCTCAACTGGCCTGTCGCAGGTCCGCCGACTCCGTCACACCCGGGCCGGTGAAAATTGTGGCGAGCCCTGGACAGGATACTCCAACGAGTTTTTGATTGCGGCAATCTTGTCGGCAGGAAAGTTTGGCAGGTAGAGTTCCTGCTTCGCTTTCCACTCCTTGACTTGCTGGCTCACGGCCTTGGCACGCTCCTCATCGAGCGGTTTCCCTGGCAATGAGTACTGCACCTCGGATGGAAACGCAAAATCCGATCCGGCAGCGGTCACAATATCCATCATTCTCAGATTGAGATCTTCGGCCACTTCCAACGACTCGCCATAATCCAGCACGCCAATGTAGGCGAACACCTCAACGTCCAGGGAGTATTGACCAAAGCTCTTGAAGCGAACATGGAGCGGCTCCGGCAACACTTTCGGGTGGGAGTAGAGCATTTTGCGAACTTCCACGAGAATGTATCGGATTTGATCGGGGGTGGTCTCATACCGCAATTGGAGGGTCGGATGATACCAGAAGCGGTCCCGTGCTGAGTAATTGTCAAGATGAAGGTTGGCGAACTCGGCATTGGCAACCGTGATGATAGACCGTTCCAGCGTTCGAATCCGTGTGGCCCGCAGTCCGATTTCTTCCACGAAGCCAACCTTATCGCCAAAACCACAGAAATCCCCGACTTTCACCGGTCTGGTTGTAAACAGCGTCACTGCGCCGAAAAGATTTTCGAGGCTTTTTTGTGACGCCAGCGCCACGGCGACGCCGCTGATGCTGAGGCCGGCCAGCAGTGTCGTGACCTTGTACCCGGCGTTATCCAGCCACAGCAGCACCGCACCGGCGAGGGCGACAAACTTGATCAGGCGGGCAACAGGCATCAACAGCACCCGAGATCCTCCGAGACCTTTTCGTTCGAGGTTTGCACCAGCGCGCTGAGCCATAAAATCGACCACGCGCATCAATAACCAGGCCAGGCCGATCATCTGAACAGTCCGAGCTTGACTCAGCGCCCCGAGGGCAATTGACGATCCAAGGAAGGTACCGGCGCTTCTCACCATGACGGTCCAGATCAACAACGTGACCGGTCCCCTGAAGAGCCGCTCAAACTGCTCCGCGAACTCAGCGTTGAGAGGACGGAGAGCGGCGGCCATCAGCTTTGTCACAAGCATGGCAGCGGGGTAGAGAACAACTGCCAGCGCGATCACGGCAGCCCATAACCAAAGATTGATGCCGAGGATCGAGACGTCGAACATCCACGCCGGGAAAATCCGTTCGAGCTGGCCATATCCCACTTGTTGATATAGCTCAGGAATGTCCGCGACGGTCACATCGGCAAATTTCCAGATGTACACACCGTCGCCTCGCGGAACACGTTGCAGGAAGAGGTCATAGGCCTTGCCTTCGGCCGAAATGCGTCCGACCCGCTCTCGCGCAACGGGCAGATTGTCGTTCTGTTCTCCCTCAGGACTGGTGCTCAGCAATTCCAGGTCGATCCAGAGTGTTCGGTCGAGCACGATCCGCAACTGTCTGGCCAGTTCGGGACCCTGACTTTCAGTCATACCTGGCGGCAGGTTACGGAGATCCAGATATTCGGCGGCTTGAACGTAGTTGCGTTCTCTCGCCGCGAGGAGGAAGCCCCTGACGCTGGATCGGGGCGTCCCACGACCGAGCGAATCATCCGGAACACCAACCGCCGTCCGTTCCGATTCGCTCAGACCTTTGGACCGCTTCTCGATGATTTCCTTGAGGCTGGGCTGTCCGGACTCCGTTTCGGCACCCAGCGGTGTCAACCAAATCGTCCCGAACATGAGTGCCGTCGCTCCAATGAGAGCCGCATACAGAGGTCGAGTCAGGTTTTTCATATCCAGTTCCTCCTTCCACTAGTCCCAATATGGACTCCGGAATTTTGAGGCAGCCGTTATACGAATTCTTTTCTCGGGATTCGTATTTGAACTTCTCAGATTGCTGTCTTGAGGACAGTTATTCAATGAAGAATCAACGATTGGCCGGTCAAAAAAGGTAGAGGGTGGCGTAAACGTAGGCCAGGTTGTAGCCGAAGTTGACGTTGAACCCTTCGTCCCCGCTTCCACTCAACTCGGTAGTCAGACGGTCATAGGCAGCACCCATGGCGAAATGTTGATGCAGCCGATATTCGAGTCCGAGATAGATCTCGAACATCGATCCCGCGTATTCGTTCACGGCCAAATAGAAAAAGTCAAAACGGCTTTGGAATTGCAATTTTGGCGTGATGTTGTAGTTCGCAAGAAAGCCGACCGACGGAAGCGGAAGTGTGACCTGTTCGTTCACAACCGTGGTACTGCCGGGTGTAGGAACGCCCCCCGGTGGTGTAATGGTTCCTTGACCCGCGAAGTTGAACTTCGTTTGTGCGATATACAGCCCCGGAGAGAATCCGAGCTCCACTTTATCGTTGCGATAAAACGAATAGTTGTAGAGCAATCGGTAGATATTGAAGCTCAAGCTGGTCTGAGTGGACGCACCGGCTGCGACGATTTGGTCCCGAATCTGAACTTGTTGGTTGAGAATCTTCTCTCCCCCCAAGCCGACCCGATACCATGACAGCCCTATGGCATGCCGGTCGTTGAACCGGTACAAGCCGTCTAACCGGAATGCATCGGTGCTCGTATCCCCGCCAAGGGTTCGGGTGAAGTCCACGTTTGCGCCGACCCCTAAGACAGGACCGCCGACTGATACGTTGGCGGTTGCCCCGAAGACATAGGCCCAGCCGCCACGGATCATTAACTTATCGTGAAAGGGCGTATCAGCCTTTTCCTCGGCATGAACAGAGGGTCTGAGAGTCAGCACCACGGTTGAGATGATAAGCAGCGCCAGCGCCGTTCTGCGTAGCACCGAATGACTCATGACACTACCTCCGTGCCGAATCGAGGGTTCAAAGTCGCGTAGTCTAGCGAAAATTGCTTAAGCTGTCTATGCAATCGGCGGGGAACGAGGCCATTCTCTATCCCCCCTCTGTTGCATGCCGCCCTGTTGCTCTCACAGCTCCTTGGCGGACTCATCCTTGCCTGCAAGTTGCAAGAACCGTTTGACTTCTCCTCGCGGGAAATATCCCAATGCCGTGCTTCAAGGCGTTGCCTCATCGACTAGACGATTGATCAAGCGGGAGGTTTCTACGCTGTCCAAGATACTCATGTGCGTCTCGTCGAACCCATGCAACATAATGGCGTCCTCCTGGGCGCCTGGATAGAGTTGACTCGCCAGCGTGACCGTGCTGTCAGAACACTCGCCGATCGCAGTCCCGGAATGCTTGTAACCAAAGAGCAGATGGTGCTGGATGCTCGAAGGCAACGGTCGATGCACAGACGAGCCGTTGTGATTGCTGAAGAAGAGATCGGTGAGGTAGGCGCTTTGGGGGACCATGTCGTTCCAGACATAGACCACCGCGGGGGCATACTCGACGCCGGCTTGCGCAGCTTTGTGTCCCGCCCATGGCGTGGAGATCGTGATATAGAGTGCCACGCGGGCGCGGCTCTGTCCGGACTGGTTTCGCAACAGAAACCCGCGGGACACCAGACCACCCATGCTATGAGCAATCACATGGTATTGAGTGAAGCCGTGGTGCAACTGCAATTTCTTCATCGTCTGGTCAAGATGGTCGGCAAGGCCGGAGAGATGGACGCCTGAAGGATAGTAGTACAACCACGGTTGATACTTCGTTCGGTCAAGATGTTCGATGAGAAAGCGAAAGTTGGCCGGCGTGCCGTTAATCCCGTGCACGAAGAGCACCGGAATCTTGCTCGCATTGTACGGCTCGAGAAAGTACACGCCGGGACCGACATCGAAAATGAAGTCATACGGTTTCCACAGGCTGTTCTTCGCATGTTCAGCGCTGAAACGTGGATCGTCGAGCGTGGCAAGCACC
>DASTQY010000374.1:0-4818 GCA_035761525.1 Nitrospira sp.
CTTGAGGCGTGCGAGATCCTCAAGAACCAGCCGTCGGCACTGTTCCGATCCCCATCGCGCAGAGATCGCCCGGGTAAGGCCCGGAAGAGGAGCGAGCACCAGCGCCTCCGATTGGAACCGCCCCACCAGCCTCGGATGGTCCGCGATCCGCTGGACCGTGGACTGCTCTTCGAGAACCGCCATGACCTGGTCGGCATGTCGGCGGATGGACTCAGGCACGTGCTCCTTGGTGTAAGGACAGGTGCTGTCCCACCCCAGCACTACCTCGTCATGGCCGGCGTTCCACATGAGCATTAGCGGATACAGTCGGCAATCGAGCGGCCGCTGGTCATAGATGAGGCACCTGCCGGTCGTGGACTCAAAGGCGGGGCAGAGAAATCCTTCTCCCTGAGGATTCGGCACCAATGTGACCTGAGAGCCGTTCAGGTCGGGAAATGCGCTGGCCTTCAGACCACGATCGACAGCGCTGGCGATTTCCTCATCTGTGAAATAGGGCCGCAGCACGCTGTCCGGATCGGGAAACCGGCAGCAGACGTCGCAATGGAAGCAGGCGCTATTCGGTACCGCTTGAGGCAAGCCGCGGGCCGCACCTGTAAGAGCCATCACATTCTTGGCGTGCAGTGCCGCCATAGAGCTTTCACCGAAAGAGCACATTCTATCACCATTCGTAAAACACTCAAATTCTTGACCGGAACCGCCCTGACTGAAATACTGATTCCAGCATTGTTCCTCCAACGTACACAACGATGGCGCTCTCCCCAGAAGGGCCTCAATATGATCCCCAAGTGTTGCTCAACTCGCAACCGGTGATCATTACCGTCATTGACCCTGTCACTCACAAAGTCGTATTTCAAAACCAGACCTCCCAGAACAAGTTCGGCGATATTTCGAATCTGACCTGCCATGAAAAGATTGCTAGTTGCGCCACGCCCTGTGCCTTCTGCAAGATGCCTGAAGCGGTTGATACCGGAAAGCCTAGCGCCAGCGAGGTGCCGCTTCCCAATGACGAGTACCTGCTCGTTCAGTGGGCGCAGGTCAAGACGGCGAGCGGAAAGACTCATATCGTCGAAACGATCACTGATATCACGGCGACCAAGCGCCAGCAGGCGGAAGCTGAAGGCCTGGTCAAGAGACTGTCAAACACGAATCGAGACCTCATGCAAGCCAATCAGCTCTTGCGCGACCAATCCATTCGCGACAGTTTGACGGGACTGTACAACCATTCGCACTTTCAAGAAACCTTGGTCCACCTCTGCGCCCTGGCACTTCGTTCAATGCGTCCGCTCTCGCTGCTCTTCATCGATCTTGATAATTTCAAACAGATCAACGATGTGCACGGCCATACGATGGGCGATCAAGTCCTGAGGGAAGTCGGCTGGTTATTGGATAGCCAACAGGCGCCCGGACGAGGCACGGCCCGGTCGAGCGATTTCTCAGCGCGCTACGGCGGAGAAGAGTTCGCCCTCATTCTTCCGGACACCTCAATGGACGGGGCGCTCAGTGCCGCCGAACGCCTCCGCCACCGCGTTACCACGCTCACAATGCTTCCGGAGCTGACTGGCCTCAACACACATCCGTTTGCCCTGACGTGCAGCATCGGCGTCGCCACGTTTCCGATTCATGCGTCCATTCCATCCGATCTCGTCGTGGCCGCCGATGCCGCGGTCTACGCGGCGAAGACGGCCGGTAAGAACTGCGTGCGATTGGCTTCTCCCGCGAATCCCACTGCACCGCTATTCGCTCCCCTTGTAGGTTTGTAAAGTCGCGTGATACGATTCTCGCATCTGATTCCATGTCGTGAACGGATTCCCTGTCTGATTTGGCAACCTCCGACCTTCTTTACCGCTGCTCCAGTATCCGTGATGCCCTGATTGAAGCAGGTCTTTTCGCGCCTCAACCCGCAGCCTCTTCCGTGACGGTTCCTGACGAAGACTCGGTTTCTGCCTCTTGGCGCATCGGCCTTGAACCTTTGCCACTCACCCGTGAGCAGATTGCGTTTTTTGAGGCGCTCGGACCGCAACTCCTGTCTTTTTACAAGGCCTTGAACCGCCTCTATACGGAAAGCGCGAAAGGGACGACGCAGCCGCGCTGGATTGCGGCCTGGCTCGATCAGGGGAAACCCGAGGCGCTGATCAAATATAGCCAGATGAAACGCTTCCGCGATGAGCTGCCGGCGGTCATACGGCCGGATGTCATTCCCACACAGGATGGAATGGTGATCACGGAGCTTGATTCCGTCCCTGGTGGCATCGGACTCACCGCCTGTATGTCGAGGCTTTATGCGAACCAGCCCGGCTTTTCATCCGGGAGCGACAAGGCTGGCATGCAACTCGTCGGTGGCCCTGACGGAATGCTCAATGGATTCGCGGGAATGCTCCGCTCCCATCGGGGACAGCAGGAGGGCGTCGTCGCCATCGTCGTGTCTGACGAGGCGAAGGATTACCGGCCCGAAATGGGCTGGCTCTCCAAGGAACTGACGGTTCGGGGGCTTGAAACTTATCGCATCGAACCGCGCGAGATTCGCTTTACCGAAGGGAAACTATTGCTGGGGACGGAAGGCGGCGACCGTCCGATCGGCCTTATCTATCGATTCTATGAACTCTTCGACCTGCCGAACATTCCTAAAAATGAGTTGATTCAATACGCGGCCAAAAAAAGTTGGGTGACTATTACGCCTCCATACAAGCCGGCACTGGAGGAAAAAGCGGCCTTTGGGCTCTTACACCATCCCACGTTGGTTGCCTACTGGCGGAGAGAGTTAGGGGAGGATGTGTTTTTGCATCTCTCGACGGTCATGCCTCGCACGTGGGTGCTGGATCCGGCTCCTGTGCCGCCTGCTGCCGTGATTCCCGGCCTGTCGGTGGGCGGCCGCGCAGTCACGAACTGGAGCGAGTTGGCCGAAGCCACACAAAAAGAGCGGCATCTTGTCATCAAGCCGTCCGGATTTTCGGAGCTAGCCTGGGGTAGTCGAGGAGTCTCGGTCGGCCATGATCTCCCCCAGAGCGAATGGACAGCTGCCATCGAGTCAGCTCTCCGCTCCTTCCCACATACGGCGTATGTCTTGCAAGAATTTCACAAGGGCCGGCAGTATCACTTGGAATATTTTGATCCGGTAACGGCAGAAATCCAATCTATGGCCGGCCGCGCGAGGCTGTCGCCGTACTATTTCGTCACTGGCGAAAAAGTCGACTTGGCTGGTATTCTGGCCACGGTCTGTCCCGCGGATAAAAAAGTGATCCATGGCATGAAGGATGCGATCATGGTCCCCTGCGCGGCAGTTCAAGGGAAGGCGACCGAATGACGATGACACTGTATCATGTGCAGTGGTGCCCCGAGTGTGACGTGGTGCGGCGGAAACTAGCCGAATTAAACCTGCCCTATGAGGAGGTGATCGTTCCGGATTTCCGACCGCAGCGTAAAGAAGTCTTTGCCGTATCGGGCCAGTATTATGTACCGGTTCTACAAGACGGCGAGACCGTATTGAGCGACACAGGCGAAATTCTGGCCCACTTGGAGAGCAAGGCGGAATCGCGTCGTCTGGCTAATGGCTAATCGAAGTCCCCTGGTATCCCACCACTTCCCAGGGACATGAGCAACAGCCGTCAAGGTGTGCGCCTGCCGCTATTCCAGCGTCTGCTTATAAGGAGTATTGAATGGAGGACTGGAGACGCATTCTCGCCGACAGCATCGTCAAGCCGAAGGACTTGGCCGAGCGCTTCGGGATGGATGAACAGGAAATCGAGGCCATCGTCGGTCCGTATCCCATGCGGATCACGCCGACGGTGCTCGGCACGATCAAAGAGAAGGGTGATCCGATCTGGAAGCAGGTGATGCCGGATCCCGCCGAACTGACCGACATCGACGCCGAAGACGATCCGCTGGAAGAAGACGTGATGAGCCCGGTGCCGCACCTGGTCCACCGCTATCCGGATCGCGTGCTGCTCATGGTCACCAATCAATGCCCCATCTATTGCCGCTTCTGCACCAGAAAGCGGCTGGTGGGGAAACCCGGCTTCCTCAAAAAAGGTGAACTCGATCAAGCGATTGCCTATCTGCAGGAGCATACGGAAGTTCGCGATGTCATCCTGTCAGGCGGCGATCCCTTGCTGCTTCCCGACCATCTTCTCGAGCGCATCTTGAAGGCGCTCAGGAGCATTCCCCATCTGGAAGTGATCCGGCTGGGCTCCCGCGTACCCGGCACATTGCCAGAACGCATTACCCCCAAACTTTGCAGCATTGTGAAGAAATATCATCCGGTGTATATGAACCTGCATTTCAATCATCCGGACGAACTGACACCGGCCGTCAAGGAGGCCTGCGGCATGTTAGCCGATGCCGGCATCCCGTTGGGCGCCCAGACCGTGCTGTTGAAGGGCGTCAACGACGATCCCGAAACGATGAAGCGACTGGTGCACCAATTGTTGCTTGCTCGCGTTAAACCTTATTACTTGTACCAAGCTGATTTGACCAAGGGCACCAACCATTTCCGAACCACGATTGAGTCCGGCCTGAACATCATCAAAGCGCTGCAGGGTCACACGAGCGGTATGGCGGTCCCTCATTTCGTCATCGATGCACCGGGTGGCGGAGGCAAAATTCCCCTGCTTCCTGACGACTATCTCGTGCATATGGATGAGGACGGGGCCGTCCTGCGGAACTATGAAAACAAAACCTTCCATTATCCGCAGCCGAAAGCCGGCAATGGACGCGAATTGCCGATGGTTGGCGCACGGACGTCCTATGACGATTCGTCGTGCGCCGACAGCTATCCTGAGCGGGACGGTTATTCGTCCTGGGGCAACAGCTGCGGCGGGGAGA
>DASTQY010000375.1:0-3930 GCA_035761525.1 Nitrospira sp.
CTCATTGGAACGGATCGGTTCATCGTGGGACCGTTCCGGATCGGGGTTGAGGTTGAACGGATTCCGGCCGTCCATAGGGGCCAGTCGGAGATGCCCACGGCAGTCCCTTCTCTCCCCAGACAAGCGGGCTCAAGATAGTTCTGACGACATTCGTTCCGTAACTTTCTGTCCAACCGATTCCAGTCAGACTCAACATGAAATTATACTGGGCGCGATCGGGGAATTGGAGATAGAACAATCCGAGCGACCAACATTTACACGGATTCTGGTACAGGGCGACCACATCATACTCCGGGCTCCTGCCGTTCTTGATGTCGTAGTACCCCTTGGCCCCGACGGTCCATCCCCACGGCGTCCGAAACGCGCCGCCCGCGGTCAAAAATTGGATTTCTTCAGTCGGCGCATAGACCTCGTTGAACGATATGGGATTCCAAATGTCACCCCGGCGTACCCGATTGCCTTCCCGCGAATAGCGTTGCCCCACCTCGACATACCATAGGTTGGATTGCTGCAATCGAAAGTCGGTGTTGAACTGGCTGACGGTGGCACGATACGGGTCGAAAAAAGCGTCCACGGTCACGTACCGATTGATGACCGGCTCCGCCAGCGGCCCGGTACCAGCCCCCCGGCTGAACAGAGGACCTGCCATCTGCGAGACCATAAGCTGCTGCGGATCGTTATTCCCGATGACCGCCCGTAACCACAGATCTGAAAACTTCTTACCCGCGACGGGAACTGTGGCCGGCTGTAGGGGCTGAGTGACGCTGCCGAGTGGAGGCTCGACGCCGGGGGTGAAATCCCTTGCCCGTGTCTGCACGGCGCCAACGTGATAGCTCTGCGCTAACGTCAGGTCGAGCCAGTTAAAGCTGCTGTTGCCGTCCTGCTCCAATAACCGGCTGCGCAGCATGTACGTCATGAGATTCTTTTTCGGGAGATCGTCAACCTGATCGATTTGAGTGATGTTGGACTGGTCCGTAGCCGGGACGTATTCGTAGATCACGCTCGGCTCGATCGTGTGCAGCATCGCCTCGCCGGTCGCCGTATGAAACCGGCGGCTCAATTTCGAACTCGCGTCCATGGCGGCCCAAAACGTTTCTCGATGCTGGCTGCTTGTGTCCACAGCCCCTCGCGAGTAATAGACCTCGCGGAACTTGGCCTGAGGCGTGAACCCGACCACATGGCCGACGTCCATCACATCGGTGGACAGACCAGGCACGATATCGAAGCGGTTCTGCGAAAATCCCTCTTCCCGGTAAAAATTGACCGCATTCGCATCCGCCCCGAACAGCAGCGGAGAATCGAACATTGCAAGATTCGGCATGCTGTATCCGATTTCCGGAAGTCGCTGGAATGTATCGTTGCCGCCGGCCTGCAGCGGTTGCAGATATTGGCCGAGGAGATAGGCGTTGCCGTACCCTAACCGCTGATTCGCCAGAATATTGGACTCATTGCTCGGGAGCGCGCGCTGTGCACCCGAATTGCTCAATTGCTGGAGATAATTGGGATCTGAAACGAGGTTGGCATTGACCCTCAGCAAGAGATCCGCGGTGATCTGCTGGATATGCGTACCAGTCACAAGCGCCCGCGCCCGCTTCACATCCGCTCCCGGAGTGTCGGTCACACCCGCGACATTCGGCAGCGTCGTCTGCTGAAGATAACTCACGTACCATTGGCCTCTCGATTTTCTGTCGAGCACGTAGCGATACTCCAAATCGCTGCCATACCCCAGATTGCTATAGTAGGACGGCGAAACCGTGAGATCCTGGCTCGGATTGATGGCCCAGTAATAGCCCTGTTGATAGTGGAAGCCGAACCGGTTGTCATAACCCGGAGTCGGAACCAGAAATCCACTTTGTCGTGGTGAAAGTGGATAGGTCATCGTCGGAATCGGAATCACCGGCACGTCCGCGACGCAAAACCAACCGCCTTTGAAGGCGAGGCTGTCTCCGGCGTTCAGGTCTAGATCCTTGAACCGAAACCGCCAGGCCGGCGTTTCTCCTTCCGGCGCGTCGCAGTTCGTAAACCGCCCTTCCTTGAAGCGATAATGGTCTTCGGAAAATCGCTGAATCAGCCGTCCGTCTATCGTCGAATTCGAGGCCTTCATATATACCTCCCCGTGCGTAATCACGCCCGCTTCGGTATTCACATTCAGCTCCAGCCGCTCAGCGACAATATCGGCCTTCGGATCCGTCAACCTCACATGCCCTGTCGCAATCATGATGCCGGGCAATGCCTGGACAATCAGATGGTCCGCCGTGAGGTGGAGGGACCCTTGATCGACGACCACTGACCCTTCCGCCTCATAGATGTCCTGATCTTGGAGATAGTCGATTCGATCGGCTTTCACTTCGAGAGGAGGCGATCCCGAAGCTGGAGCGGAAGCAGACGGACCAGCGACACCTGCTGCCTGCCCTGGCACGGGAAAGAGATTGAAGATCACGATGCCGAACAGGAGGCCGAGAACTCGCGCCAACGTTCCCGCCATTTCAACCCCGAAGCGGGGATATCCTTCCGACATGCCTCAACGCTTTCACGTCTCCGATGAGCATCAACGAGCCGGTCACACAAATGAGATCCTGAGCCCGTGCGAAGCGTCTGGCAAGCGCCAGCGCATCGGCCAACACCGCTTCCGCCCGAGCCGAAGGCCAGAGCTCGTGTATCGCACCGTAGAGATCTTCAACCGTGGCCGAGCGTGAGAGACCGGCTTGTGTCAGGACAACCTGGTCGACCAGTCCCCGGAAAGGCTTCGCGAATCCGAGATGGTCCTTGTCCCGCATCATGCCCAGCACGAGGATGACACGGCTTTCGGGATTCGACCGACGAAAGGCCTGCACATACTCAGCTAAGGCAGCCGCTGCCGCCGGATTATGGGCGCCATCGAGCACTACCAGCGGCATCCGACCCACGACTTCCAAGCGTCCTGGCCATTGCACGGTCCGCAGTCCTTCACGGACGGCAGCCTCTCTCACGTCCAATCCTCGTTCACTCGCCGCTTCGATCAAAGACAGAGCGCAGGCACAGTTATCCACCTGATGCGCTCCTGGTAATGAGCAAAACAGGTCGTCATACTGACGCGTACGTCCCGAGAATCGGAACCGCTCCGGCATGCCTGCCACGTCGAACTCCCGACCCAATCGGCTCACTGGCGCGGCACGCTCCTCCGCGATCTGCTCGATCGTCTCCCGCGCCTCGTCCGACATCCGCCCGACAACGACCGGCACGAGCGGTTTGATAATTCCGGCTTTTTCGTATGCGACCGAAGACAGCGTCGTGCCCAGGTACTCTTGATGATCCAAGGCGATCGTCGTGACGGCACAGGCGACCGGCGTGACGACGTTGGTGGCATCAAATCGGCCTCCCAAGCCGACTTCCAAGACCGCCACATCAACCTGAGCCTCGGCAAAATACTGGAGGGCGATGGCGGTCGTACACTCAAAGAAGGTTGGCGACAGGTCCGGCTCGGCGGCCTTCTGCACGACCTCCGCGAACCGGCCGATGTCCGCTTCAGAGATCATCCGGCCGTCCACTCGGATGCGTTCACTGAATTCAACGAGGTGGGGCGACGTATACAATCCCACCCGATGTCCGGCCGCCTGCAACATGGCAGCCGTCATCGCAGCCGTCGACCCTTTCCCATTCGTACCGGCGATGTGCAAGATGCGATAGCGGGTATCCGGCCGCCCAAGCCGGGCGATCAACGCCGTCATCGTCTCGAGCCCGAGTTTGATGCCGTGTTTCTGAAGGTTGTAGAGATACGAGACGGCAGCGTCGTACGTCATGGGCTTTCATCCGTCTTCCCATCACCCGTGGGAGCAGTCCATTTCCCAGCCGGACGGTGGATTCTGAGGCGACGCAGGAACGACGCCTGGAGAAAGGAGCGTCGCGGGGTATCGATTGCGTAGCAATCGGTGGGTACGGGTGGGTAAGACC
>DASTQY010000376.1:0-2277 GCA_035761525.1 Nitrospira sp.
ACATGAAGGCGCCTCGTTTTGTTACGTGGTAGCGGTTTCGGCTTCCTGTTTCTTGACCACGCGCACGGTGACTGCCGCGGTGACCTCACGCGGTAGTTTCACCGGAACGGTAAAGCTGCCCAACTCTTTAATGGGATGGGGCAGCTGTATTTTGCGGCGATCTACTGTATAGCCTTGCTCCGCGAGGCCCTCGGCAATGTCCTTGACCGTGACCGAGCCAAACATCTTGTCGTCCTTGCCGACCTGAGCCTCGAC
Organism: Nitrospira sp.; assembly: GCA_035761525.1. Taxonomy (GTDB): domain Bacteria; phylum Nitrospirota; class Nitrospiria; order Nitrospirales; family Nitrospiraceae; genus Nitrospira_C. Next base: position 256 of record DASTQY010000376.1, read on the forward strand.
CGTGAGGGTGACAGTGGACATCTTTTTCGCGTGCGTTTCGATCTCGAGTTTTTCTTTCTTAGCTCGTTCAGCCGCCACACGCTTGCTGTGCTCGAACGATTTGATGTTCCGGTCGTTGGCAACGACGGCCTTCTTGCGGGGAAGCAGGAAGTTCCTTGCAAATCCGTCTTTAACATCAATGAGATCGCCCAGATGGCCGACCCCTTCCATTGTCTCTTGCAAAATGACCTTCATGCCTCTAACTCCTTCTGTTGGAAAGGGAAAGAGGATACTGGAGGGGCCGAAGGAAAGTCAATTGCAGATCTTCGAAAATGACGAATTTTTGCCGCCTTGGCGATGGATCTCGACGCTGTCACGGTCACTATCCAACCGCTGGACTCTCGTCGTCCAGCGCCCGTAAGATGGCCGCAGGGTCCGTTGAGAAGACGATCATGACTGCCCGAGAGCTCATCGAAGTTTGGACCACACAACTAACCGCTGAGCACCACCAACTTCGCGACTCCGAGACGGATAGACCAATTACGCCGGTCACCGGGCGGCTGGTGCAGACTGTCGGAACACTGTACCTTTATGAGTTCAAGCTCCCGCCTGATCGCTCGGTGATCATCGATACGCCGGTGTCTATCGTTCCGGACGACGGCATGGAACCGACTGAAGGCTTCGTGTTGAGCCATCGGGATGGAGTGGTCTTGGTGCAAACGTTCGATGCGGTTGGATCGACCATCACCAATGCCACAATAGTTCCCGATCGGGGAAGCTTTCTCATGGCAGCAGCTGAACGGTTTGCGCAGATGCTGTCGCAGCCCGATTCCTACAGGCTGGGGCCTGCAGACCGGCTGGCCCATGTCTTTGAAGCGTCTAGCGGATCAGAGCAGCTGGGCGGCTCATCGGCCTCTGTCCTCACGACGATATGGTCGGAAGATCCGGCCCTGCGACAGCAGAAAGTTGCGGCCATGGCGATCGAGCTTATACGCACGAACAAGCGCATATTGCTTGTCAGTCCCGATCATGATGCGGCGGATGCAATCAGCGGCATCATCGCGAAGGCCATGAAGGCCGGTGGCTTAGTCTATAAAACGTGGGTCAGCCGTTATGAAATGACATTGACGTATCAAGCGTCGGGCCTGCCCATTCACGAGCTAGGATTTGAGGCCCAAATGCATCAGTTTTATGCGAAGTCGCGTGCTGATAAGGCCGCGCTCCGTCGCAAATATGAGCGCTTCCGCGAACTCACGCCAATCTTGGCTTACAAAGGGCACAAGCAAAAGGATTTGGATGAAGTCCGGCTGCTGGAGTGGCGGTTGCTCACACAACTCAGCGATCTGCAGGCAAAAAGCCAAGAAGCGCGCTCGACACTTGAGGCGTATGAAACCTTACCGCTGCTACGCCGGCTCACGATGCAAGCGGTGGGCAAGAATGTCGAATCGCTCCATCAATATCTTGCCCTCTACGAAGCCCAAATGGCCTCCCTCCGAAAAGAACTCGAGATTGCCAAGGCTCGTATTGACGAACTGGTTCCCGAAGCCGCAGTGCCCAAAGACATGCGACCTGAATTTGAGGACCTAAAGGAGGAGATCGTCCGGCTGGGCGGGACGAAAAAAATTCGCGAGCTGCTGGCCGCCGAAGAAGACACCAATAGACAAGCGTTCATTCAGAACCGGCGTCTCGTCGTGACGACCGCCGACCGCGTGCTGGGCGATCCGCTGTTCAGCCGGGTGCGATTTGATGTCCTCATCGCGGACAATGCACCATGGATTTCCCCTCACGCGCTGTTGGGGGCGGCTGGGCTGGTACGCGAACGGATTGTGCTGACGGGAGATCAAAGACATATTTCGACGGCCGGTCTATGGAAATCCGTGCAAATAGCAGGGAGTCAGCGCTAAGCCCCGTGAGACTTGCTTGACCTAAGCGAGTCGAATTCAGGATAATCGCGTTCCCTGTCCATCCCGGCGCGTGAAGTGGTTCAACGAAGGGAGCCTGCAAACCTGCCGACATCGCGGTGAACCAGGCGACTGGAACGAC
>DASTQY010000377.1:0-5232 GCA_035761525.1 Nitrospira sp.
TTCTGCGATATCTATTGTCTCGAACCGGGGCAGGAACAAATAGGGCATGTGCATGGTTCGCAAGACAAAGTCTACCTTGTCTTAGAAGGGAAAGGCACGTTTCAGGTCGGCTCTGATAAGCAAGTGCTGGGGCCGGGCCAAGGCACGATGGCCCCGGCCGGTGAAGAGCACGGGGTGAAAAACGACAGCGGACAGCGATTAAAAGTATTGGTCTTTGTGGCACCGAATCCGTGACGGTTGTTGTTGCGCAGCTACTCGTCTTTTCTGATCTTTTTTAGGCGGCGGTCAAGCGCGAATCTGGTCAGTCCCAGCTGTTTCGCCGCGAGGCTCTTATTGTAATCGGCAAGGCGCAGGGTCTCCTCGATGATGCTGTCTTCGATCTCGCCGAGTGTGTGCTTGCCGACCTGCATCTCGACCCTGATCACTTGACCATCTCCATGCGGGACGACTGTAGCTGTTTGTTTGGCTTGATCGCGCAGTTCACGGGGGAGATAGTTCGCGCTGAGCGTTCGTCCCGTGCAAAAGATCGTCGCACGCTCGATGATATTCTGCAGCTCGCGGATGTTGCCGGGATAGTGATAGCATTCTAACAACGCACGAGCCTCCGCATCGATCTCGGTCACGTCCTTGCCAAACTCCGTTCCGTAATGCAGCAACGCCTTCATGCTCAAGGGGAAGATGTCCTCGATTCGCTGTCTCAGCGGCGGCAATTCGAGTGCAACGACGTTCAGCCGGAAAAAAAGATCTTCCCGAAAGGCGCCTGTGGTAATGGCTTTTTTCAGGTCACGGTTCGTCGCAGTGATCAATCGGAAATCTGCGGCGATGTCGGTCGTGCCGCCGAGCCGCCGGAAGGTGCGTTCCTGGAGCACTCGCAACAGCTTGGCCTGCATCGTCAAATCTAAATCGCCGATTTCATCCAGGAACAGGGTTCCACCTTCCGCTCGGTCGAGCAGGCCAAGCTTGCGCTGGTGCGCTCCGGTGAAGGCGCCGCGCTCATAGCCGAACAACTCGCTTTCGAAGAGATCGCGTGGGATCGCCGTGCAATTCACGCCGATGAACGGGCCGGAGGCGCGGCTGCCGTTATGGTGCAGTACACGGGCGACAAACTCCTTGCCCGTGCCGGTTTCGCCCAACAAGAGCACAGTGCTCTTGGGATTGTGCGCAACTTCCCGAATTTGCTCAAGAAGGCTCTTCATCGCCGCGCTGTCGGCAATGAGATGGTCCATGGCATATTGATCCCTGTCCTGTTCGCTTTGATACGAAAGACGGCGTCGAAGTGCGGACAGCTCCAGCGCCCGATCCAGGACCTGTTCAATTCCATCAAGATCGACAGTTTTGATGACGAAATCGTAGGCGCCGAGCTTCATGGCCTCCACGGCGTCCTGCACCGTTCCGTAGGCGGTGAGCATGATGACGAGTGCAAACGGCGCTTTGGAGCGGCAGGCTTTGAGGGTTTCAAGACCGGAGAGACCTGGCATCTTAATATCCAGAAGCACGAGGTCCGGTACTTCGTGATCCAGGGCGTGCAGCAGAGTTTCACCGGATTCAAACGCCGTCACGCGATGTTGTCGCCGTGACAGACGCTTCACAAGGGCTGAGCGGATCGCAGGCTCATCGTCGGTGACGAAGATGGTGGCGCTCATCCCAGCGTCCCCACGACGTCCGACACGGGCCGCAACGGCAGCCAAAGCCTCGCCGTTGTGCCGTGGCCCGGCTCGCTCGTCAACGTCATGTCACCGCCGTGCGCCTCGGTAATGTTCCGGCAAATGGCCAAGCCCAGGCCGGTGCCATGCCGTTTGCCGGATGTAAAAAAGGGTTGAAACACCTGAGCGAGATCTTTCTGACTGATGCCTGAGCCCGTGTCGGTCACCTCGATGAAGATGCCTCCATGGCCCCCGCGTGTTGACGGTCCGGCTCCTATACGCAGTTCGCCACCGCCCAACATGGCATCGAGTGAGTTGTGGCAAAGATTCAACATCACCTGTTTGATCTGGTCGCGGTCCGCATAGGCGGTCAGATTCGTAGTGCAGGACCGCGTGACTGTGACCTGCTGGGTTTCGAGCCGTGTGTCCAACAACTTGAGCACCTCCTCGATGAGGCCGTCTACTGGCCACGTAGTCGGTACGAGGTCCCGCTGACGGGCGTAATCGATGATCTGATTAACGATGCGATCGAGCCGCCGGGTTTCATTCAAGATGATGTCGAGGTCCGATCGTTTGTCGTCGGACGGATCGAATTCGTCCCGCAACAGCGCGGCAGTGGAGCCGATCCCGACCAACGGATTGCGAATCTCATGCGCGATACCGGCGGCCACTTGTCCCAGTGTGGCCAAGCGCTCGGCGCGGCTCAACTGGTGCTGCATATCGTCAAGGGCGGTGATGTCGATGTTAAAGCCTTGATAGATGACTGTCTGGTTCGAGTCCTGTTCGATCGGTGTGCGGCGGCTCAGCACTTTCCGTACCGTGCCGTCGGCATGGAGAAACCTGAAGACGGTCTCACACGTCTTTCGCTCTTCGACCGCACGGGCGAATTCTCCGAGAACCCGTTCACGGTCTTCAGGATGTATCCGCTGCCTGAAGGCCTCCGGATCATCGGCCCCATCGGGATCGAGGCCGGCTAGGATCCGGTTGTGACGGTTGCTGAACGTGATGTCGAATCCTTTGGTAGAGAAAATGCCGAAAGGAGCAAGATCGACCAGACTGCGATACTTCGCCTCTGATGCAGTAAGGTCTTCGTTGACGCTGCGCAGTTCGGCTTCCGATCTCTCTACCATGGCAAGATGAGCTCGGATCTGAGTGCTCATCGTATGGATGACCTGGGTGAGATTGCCGATTTCATCCTTACGATTGATTACCGGCACCGTCGGAGCAACGCCCGCCGGGGAGGAACTCACCACCTTTGCCAGCGAGACCAGCGGTCCGGTAATTGAGCGGGCAATGAGATGAAGGGCCAGGAGCATGAGGCACAATGCGAGCGTGCCGCCGCCAAGTATGACCGACAGCATTGTGCTCCGGTCTTGCGATAGCCGCGACAGCAGAGTGTCCAAGGTTTGTTGCCGCGCGCGATCAAAGTGGGCCATTTCGTCCCGGATCTGGACCATGATCATCCGGCCCCGGCCTTCTTCAATGTAACGTTTAGCTTCGTCCCTCCGGCCGGCTTTCATGGCGTCGATCAACGCCTCTTTTTCGTTCATGAACTGAGCCACCAACGTGCGGACATTTGAGAGCAGCGCCCGCTGCTCTTCGTATCTCCGCACTTGCTCGTCAAGCGAGATTCCGACGGCCTGAATGTGATCCTGTGCGGTCCGGTATGGGTACAGATATTTTTCATGTTTGGTGATGACGAAGCCGCGGAACCCGGTCTCAAGGTCGACGACCAAGCGCAAATATTCCGCCGCAAGACGTTGTGAGAGGTATAGGGTATTGAGTTCGCTCTCGTCCTCTGAAAACGTTTCGACACTTCGGTAGGTGACGATGCTGAGCGAGACGACCGTGAGGACAGGAATAACCGAGGCAAGCAACAGCTTGCGCGCAATTGGAAGGTCGCTGAACAGTTTCAGAAGGCGCCGCATGAAAGCCTCCTGAGGTCATCGTAGTTGCAGGCCTGACGCTGAGTCAAACCGGTCACGAACGATTCGTTCACGGAAGGACGGGCTTGGTCAGATCATTGTGGATCGCGTTATTGTCGGCATTGACATCGATTCCCTTGAGGGGCGTGGGTTTGCTGAGATTGACATATTGGAACGTTCCAAACGGCTGGATCTGTTCGTCCGCGGGCAATTGATTCCGGTTCCAACCTCCGCCGAGGGCACGAATCAGTCCCACCGAGCTTTGCAGCAACTCAGCCTTGATCTGCACAGACTCGATGCGGGCGGTCAACGTGGCGACTTGTGCATAAATGAGTTCAAGGCTGGATGCCAGACCGCCCTGATAGAGCTCCGTCGTCAGGTGCTGTGCCTTGAAGGTGGCGCCGACCGCGGCATCCTGCCGATTCGCGGCGAGGGTCAACTGGCTCGTCAAACTGAGGTTGTTTTCGACTTCGCGAAAGGCGTTGAGCACGGTCGATCGGTATCGATCTTCCGTCTCGCGGTACGCCGACCAGGACTGTTGCAATTGCGCGCGACGAAATCCGCCCTGGAAGAGCGGCATCGAGACAGCGGCACCGTAGGACCAAAAACTATTCGCCAGCGAGAGCAGATTAAACCCGGCGTCTTCAAAGCCGCCGCCGGCGCGGAACCTCACGTCGGGAAAAAAGGCGGCGCGGGCGATGCCGATGGCCCGGCTCGCCTGGGCCATCTGACGCTCCATCCTGGCGATGTCCGGCCGGCGTTCAAGCAAAGTCGACGGGAGCGCCCGCGGAAGGGTGAAACTCGCCACGCGGAGGTCCTCGGCTGCTTTGGGTTTGATGGTGAAACTGGCCGGCGCCATATTGACAAGGATAGCAATCGCTTGTTCGGTGACTTGTCGTTGTCCTTGTACCCGTGCGAGCTGCGTCTCGGTGGTAAACAACAGAGATTCGACCCGGGCCACGTCGAGCGCGGAGGCGATCGCGCCGGCGAATTGGGCTTTGACGATGTCCAACGACCGTCGATAGAGTTCGATCGATTGGGTATAAATCGCGATCTGCGCGTCATAGCCTCGCAGCAGGAAATAATTTGCCCCAATTTCCGCTTGGAGGCTGAGACGTGCCAGTCCATAGTCGGCGGCGCGTTCTTCGGCGCGATACGTCTCAATGCGGGTGGCATTTCGAAGGGCCGACCAGAAGTCGGGCTCCCAGGAGGCAAGCCCACCAAGGGAAACCGACGAGGCCTGTTGCGGAATATCGCGCGGGAAAAACAATGCATTGACCGAGGCACGATTGTCCGAAGCGCCGAACCCCAGACCCAGGCGCGGAAGGTACTGGGACCGGGCCTTCATCATCATGTCTCGGGCCTGCACAAACCGCTCGGCGGCAGCCTCCAGATCAGGATTAGCCGCCATGGCCTGATCAATGAGGGTATTTAGGGCCGGATCGTCGTACAGCGTCCACCAATCTGGGCGCAGGTCGCCGTCCGAGGGTTTGGCCTCGACGAATGGGCTCGACCCATGCCATGAGGCAGGGACCACATACTCCGGTGGCTGATAAGGGGGCGAGAGATCGAGAGTCGGGAACAGATCGCTGCATGCAGTGAGGCTGAGAAGAGATAGAAACCAGATCTCCAGCCAGGCGATATGCTTCATGTGCAGGATTCTG
>DASTQY010000378.1:0-4167 GCA_035761525.1 Nitrospira sp.
GTGCCGATCGTCACGCGTGACGATGTCCGTTTTGCGAAGCCGGATCCTGACTTGTTTCTTGCTGCGGGTCAGCGGCTCAACGTGCCAATGAGTCGGTGCGTGATCGTTGGAGACAGCGTCTGGGACTTGCTGGCGGCCCGCCGGGCGTTTGGCCTTGGAGTCGGGCTGCTCTCGGGTGGGTATGGACGCGAAGAATTGGAACGGGCCGGCGCGTATAGGGTGTACCAGGATCCGGCGGAATTGTTGAAACATTTGGACGAAGTGGGGGTGAGGTTGGATAGAAGAGGAGAGTAGGCATATCAAGGACTCTTGAGGAGAACGCCAGCATCCATGCCAAAAAAGCTGAGCGCGGGGATTGTGTTCTATCGCAGAGGTGAGAAAGGGATCGAAGTGTTGCTGGTCCATCCCGGCGGACCCTTCTGGGCTAAAAAGGATGACGGAGCCTGGTCGATCCCTAAAGGTGAGTACCTGGAAGGAGAAGACCCGCTGACGGTTGCGAAACGGGAATTTCATGAGGAGACAGGGACAGAAGTGAGTGGAGCCTGTGTTGCTTTGACCCCGGCAAAGCAGCCGAGCGGGAAAGTCATTACGGCGTGGGCCGTGGAAGGAGACCTCGATCCGACCGCGGTTCAAAGCAACACATTCTCAATGGAGTGGCCGCCAAAGTCGGGCCGGGTCCAGAGCTTTCCGGAAGTGGATCGCGCCCTTTGGTGCGACCTTGCGTTGGCGAGAAAGAAGCTGCTCATAGGGCAACGCGTCCTGTTGGACGAGCTGGATCAGCTGGTGAGATGATTGAGATGAACGTGATGCCTGACCGGCTGCAAGTCAGCGCCGCGAGCTCAGGCACGATCCTGAACGATTCCAACTCAGCGAGTAACCGACGAATCGCACTTGTGCTTCTCGCACAAAGGATGAGTCGTGTCGTGCAATTCTTTCGCGTAGTACGAAACAATATCGCACTCTTCCGCCGACAGCTCGCCGCTCTGAAGCGCTAAGCCGATGAGTCGTTCACACATCCGCATAAAATCTTTAATTTCAGTTCGCATCGCCCGCGGAAATCTACAGGACCAGGGTTCTCGCCAGTACTGGGAACACCCCTAGTTTTACTCTGACACTGCATCGCCAGGAACCCGCTGCCGTGGCGGGCTGGCCCTGAATGCTTGGTTGCCGGGCAAGTGAAAGGTTTAGGCAGCTTGTAAACGCCGGATGGTGGCTGCGAGGTCGTCGACCTTGGCGAGAAAGTGCTGGCGCTGTGCCGGCGTGGCCAAGCGATCCAGGCTCATGATCAAGTCCGTAATGTGCCGACGCAGCTGTTTCGTCATCTCAGCGAAGTGCGGATCGGAGTCCTTGTCCTGATTCACTAACCAGTCCTCCAGGCGCGCCGGGGTCTGGTCACTGCTGCGAGATTCAACCAGCGCGAGCAATTGGTCATGGCGCTGTTTCTGATGGGCATACCAGACGGGTAAGCTATCGGGAAAGTGCATCGTCAGGTGAGTAATCTCTTGCTCCTGCTGTGTGGAAAGCGGGCCCAGCCAGTCTCTCACCAAGCCGAGAATCCGCTCGGTCCGCTTGGCGAGGCGTTTGCCGGGATCGTCCTGCAGCAGGGCTTCCTGGCGTGCCAGCCGGCTCTGTAATGCCTTCTTGAGTCGGCTGACCTGCGAGTCGTTGACCTGACGGACAAATTCTGTTCCATCCGAGACGAAGCGACCGAAGAGATCCGCCCTTAGCTGATCGTATTGGACGAAGGCCCAATCCAGGTCGTCCGTCGACACCCCGTCCTGTACGCGCGCAGTGGCTTGGCGCAGCACGGATTCATAGCGGGGCAGGGCTTCATGTCGATGGTGCGATAAAATACCGGTCAGCCTCGATGATACGAACGTCTTCTGTGGGCGGGTGAGATCGAAGTACCCGTCGATCTGACGCGCGATCAACCAATCGGCGTGGTTATAGAGCAGTGTCGTGGCGGCGCAGCCGGCGAACGTCAGGGATGCTAACAAGAGGGGAATGAGCAGGACGCGTCCTGCACGAATGATCTTCATCGGTTGTGATTGCCTAACGATCGGGAAACGGTGAGTGTACTATCACGGTAACACAAGAGCCTGCCCTGCTGCTAGTCAGTCAGCGACGAGGACTTTCTCTTTCTTCAACAGGTGTTTACAAGACATTCATCACTTCCACCTTTCTGTTTGAGTATGTGCGGCAAGTCGAGCGAACTGCTGTTTGGCAGCGCTGACCTTCCGGAGGTAGTTCCTTACCTCGTGCTCTCCGCAATGCTGCCTTTGGAGGAGCTGAAACCCGCGTGAGACGTACGCTTGTCCGACCGAGGCTCCGCACAAGTGAATGATAGCGGCAACGTCTTGCTTCCGCTGTACGGTGACGCCTGATCGTGACCCGATCGCTTGCGCGACCTGGCGATCCAGCAGGGCCGCCGTCAACTCGATGGCATGGCTGGGCAGCACACGGGTATAGAGTTCATTGAACCAGCAGGAACGCACGTCGTGCCAGGGCCCGTCTTCTGCCACCACATGATCGTGAATGCAGTAACGCTTAGCGGCTTGAAACGTTCCTGAGGTGATCTGGTACATCCCGACGGCGCTTGAGGCTGGTCGGTACCATTGCAGGGGGTTCCAGGAGGAGTGCCACCGCCAGTACGTGCGGGCAAGGGGATTGCCGCTGCCTTCGACCTGGGCCAGGGCCGCAAGCAATTCGGGTGTGATGATGGCCGTCGCATGTTCACGAAACAGGGGGCCGTATTCATGCCACGTTTCAGTGAGATTTTTGTCGAAGGCGTTGTCCAATGGAAACAATATTTCGCTGGGTTTCTTGGTCGCATGATATGCCCAGTTGATGCCAAACCAGATCACAACAAGCAGCAGGGCAGTGACGGGAATGGCGACCGCCGGATGAGCGGCGCAGAGGGCGCCCACGAAGGCTTGCATTTCACGCCAGCGCCAACGGATGAAGCGCCACAGCTTCTTACTGGTAAAGCGGCGGCGTGACTGCGGGCGGCGAGGGGCGCGACGATTGGAGCGAGGAGACATGGAAACATATAATAGCCGAATCACGGAAAAATGGATCAAGGAATGCAAGATCAATCATGAGGATGACAAGCGGTAAGTCCTGCCTGCTGTAATGCTCGACTGGCAACCGGGTGCAACGGCCCGGCTTGGACACGAGTTGCGTTATCGCGGTGGCCAACCGGAACGGCGGACATTCTCACTTCGCATGGCGAACGCTGTGGCGGCGGTGCGGTACTAGAGGTGTGCATCAATCGAAAACAGACACTGCAGCTTCTTTGCTTTGGAGGAAAGCAGGATTGAGGCAAGAAATTGAAGGCAGCATCTGGTTTGTGTGTTCCGAAATGCGAACGTGTCGCCCCGACTCTTCGACGAGCGTACGGCGCGTCGCCCATGGTCGGGTCAGCGCGACTGCTAGCTGTAGACGCTCGGCGGCTTCACCGCGCTGGCGTCAAGTCTGATCGCGGTTGGTTGCCCGCACTGGCTCTTTCATGAGCAACCTGTGAGAGGGCATGAAAGAGTCGACAGCACTGTCACCCAGCGGTAGGACGAGCATCGCCGTTGTGCCGTTCCCTGGCGAAGAGGCCAGCTCAAAATGGCCGCCTAACGACAACATCCGTTCGCGGATGCTCAGGAGGCCAAACCCGGAGGTCGGAGAGCATTCTTTCTTTGTTGGGGACGCGAGATCAAAACCTACGCCCCAGTCCGCAATTTGAATGTATAACGATTCGTCAACCTGTTCGAGCGTAATGGTCGCCTCATGCGACTCGGCATGCTTGACGCAATTGAACAACAGCTCACGGACCGATTGAAACAGTAACAGCGCTTGATCCTCAGGGATTGTCGGAATCTTCGTCTTGACCTGTAACGAGACGGAGAGATCGTGCTGCTGCATTTGCTCCGTCAACCATTGCAGGGCCATCGGCAGGCCGGACGCGGATAGAGCCGGTGGACTCAGCTGCGAAATCAAGGTTCGTGTGTAGACAATCGCCTTATTAGTGACTTCTTCCACATCAGTAATAATCTTCGCGAGGGGAGGCGGCATAGGCTGCTGTTTGGCCAGCCCGAGTTTAATCCGGGTCAAGGCCAGGAGCTGTCCGAGATAGTCATGGAGATCGGCTGCCAGCCGCTGGCGCTCACGCTGTTCGGT
>DASTQY010000379.1:0-5731 GCA_035761525.1 Nitrospira sp.
GTGGGCTTGGTGTGCATGGACATGACCATGGTCGATGTCACCGATCTCCCGTCGGTACGTATCGGTGATACCGTCACAGTGATCGGACAAGACGGAAACGATGCGATCTGGGCCGACGAGATCGCGCAATGGTCAGAAACAATCCCCTATGAAGTGCTCTGCGCCATCGGCCCTCGCATTCCTCGTGTGTATACCTCTCCATAAAATTTCCTGCAATCGCAGGGTGTTCAAACAGGTCGTTATTCTCACCCGCCCGACCCTGCGCACGCCGAGACGTGCGCTTGACCCAAGCTCACCCACCCACCCGCGTGGCGCCGGGACGCCGCGTCTGCCCAGGTCTCAAAAAGCGACTCTGATTGAGATACCGCCGGTGTGCAGCGTGGTCTGGTAAAGCCCATTGACCGTGGGATTCCGGTTGCCGACAACCGTCCGATCCTCATACAGCGCCGCCTGATACGACAGATCCAATCCGATCAACTTGGGTTTCAGAACACCGACCCCCACCTCCCCGCAGGTAAAGAGACCAAGGAACTTGCCCTGCTGTTTGCAGACCAGTCCGAGACCGGCCCCGACAATGTGTACGTCGGCCGAAGGCACACCAGGATCGAAGCCAAAATCGGGCATCTGTGTTGGCTGGGTAGTATAACCGGCCCGAAGCGCCACCTCCCATGAAGGCAGGGATTCCAGCGTCAACCACCGATGCTCCGTTCCAATCATCACCGCATAGGTGCTCCGCCAATTCAGCGGCTGAGGAATTGTGCCTCCGTTGGCCAAGTGCACATCGAGGTTCCGCACGGATTTCCAGCCGACATAATCCACGTCCACTTCCAATTTCCATTCCCGCTCACGGTTCCGCACCGGCCAGATGGCGACGGCTCCTGTGATCACTTGAGGCAAGACAAAGGTCGCTGTCGCATCGGAGACTTTTGCCCCGTTAGCCAGTAATGCGCCGTCCAGATGCAGGGTGGCCTGACTGCGATACACGATACCAATGTTGGCCAGCGGCTTCCCGTCAGGATTTCTCAGCGCGGTGTACAGCAGGCTGGCGTTAAATCCTGCGGCCGTGTCCGCACCGAACAATTCGATCTGCGCGCCGGCGGGTATCCCGCCGCCCCCCGGCCACACTGATTGCCGCTCGACATGGCCTTCGCCAAACAATCCGGAAAACGTGTAGATATCTGCGCCCAGTCCAATCGAGAGATCGTCGGTCAGTTTGTAGGCAACCGTCGGCTTAATATCCAACAGGGGCAAGGTATTGAACGTCGTCGCCGTACGAAACGGCCCGTCGTTCGGCCATCGAGTGACGGACCCGAAAGGAACCGTCACACCCACGCCGGCCGTGAGGTCTCCTAAGGCGCGTATCCCGAGATCTTTCAGATTTGCCGTGAGGTAGAGATGGGTGGGCGGCGGCCACGCGAGGCTGCCGTCGCGATCGCCTTTCGCGCTTACGCCAGTTGGACTCGTGAAGGTCGTGGTTCCACCGGAGAGAAGCGCGCCGGTCAAGAACTCCACTCCACGCAACTGCGTCATACCCGCGGGGTTATAGTGGAGAGCTGACGGATCGTCGGCCTGTGCAGAAAAGGCATTCCCCATTCCCGACGCTGCCGTCCCCTGCCCCTGGATACGAGGCACCTGGGCCAACACCGGACCATACAGGAGAGGGAACACATACACCGTAAGCGCTGCAACGAGAGCGATGCGAACGAGCATGAAACCTCCTTCGCTCATACCATCCTCTTCAATTTCCGTCCAATTCTTGTCGAGGTTCCCCATCTGTCTGACAGACATTCTCCCAGGCAGAATGTCGAGCAGTACGCGATGCAAGAACAAAGCTAGGTGAAAGGCGGCGCGTCCTGACGCATCTGGACCGTGGGTACAACGAGCGACCTTGTCACCTTATTCTGCCGTTCGAATAAATGATTGCATTACCTGCCGCAGTTCCTCGACGTCGAACGGCTTGAGCAGATAGGCCTGCGCACCAAGGCTAATGGCTCGAATCGCGGATTCCTTCGCGCCCGAAGCCGTCACCATAATAATTGGAATGTGCTCGTCGTCTTGACGGATCTGTTTTAAAACATCCATTCCATCGACAGATGAGATACCAATGTCGAGGATCACGCCGGAAAACCGGCCGGTGCCGATCGCCTTTAAGGCCCTCAGTCCGTCGGTTTCCGTTTCCACCTCATATCCCATCGCCATCAGACGGTCGTCCAGCAACTGGCGGATATCCTTGTCGTCATCCACAACGAGAATTCGAGGCGCTCGCCTGGAAACCGTGGGGGCAATTACTTCAACGGGAAATCTCAACGGCAACGTGAAATACAGCTCCGCGCCCTTTCCGTCAGGGTTGCGCGCTTCAATCGTGCCTCCATGCAGTTCGACGAGCGTGCGCACGATCGACAAGCCCAGGCCAAGCCCTTTGACGGTCGACCTGGTTTGCGTAATCCTGAAGAACGGATCAAAAATCTTGTCCCTAAATTCCGGTGCAATACCTGGCCCCGTATCGCGGACCGCCACGCCTGCGTGCCGGTGATTGTCATTCCCCACCGTCACGGTGATGCGTCCCTCTTCGGGCGTAAATTTCATCGCGTTCTGAACCAGATTGATCACGATCTGAACAAGCCGGTCGCGGTCCGCCCACACGACAAGCGGGACATCTGGATACGTGGCCTCGAGCGTTTGCCGTTTCGCCTGGACCAACGGGCGAAGCTGCTCCACCACATCGGCCACGCACTGGCCGAGATCCAGTTCGACAGGAGCCAGTTCAAGCTTGCCCGTCTGAATCCTCGTCCGATCCAACAGGTCTTCGATCATCCGGATCAGACGTTCGGAATTCTCGAGCATGCGGGACATGTATCGTTGCTGTTTCTCATTGATCGATCCTGTGAGACCGTCCAGCATGTTCTGAAGGAAACCCTTGATCGAGGTCATCGGCGTTTTCAGCTCATGCGATACATGCGAGAGAAATTGCGACCGCAGGCGGTCGGCTTGCTCGAGTTCCCTGGTCCGTTCCTGCACTTTGGCTTCCAATCCCACGTTGAGCTCTTCGATCTGCTGGTAGGCCGACGCGTTATCAAGCGCAATGGCGACTTGATGGGCGAAGGTCACCATCAATTCGAGATCGTCCTGCGTGAGCCCATGTTCCTGCATCCGATCCACGATCATGCTGCCCAAGATCCGATCCTTTGTTTTCAGGGGCACCGCCAACAGCGACTTTGAGCCGGTCAACTGGAGCAGACGTCGGTTGTGGGGATGCATGCGGGCCACATAGGGCTGAACATCGCCGATCAAGAGGGGTTTGCCTTGTAAGAGTACGACGCCTTCGAGCGACTCCGGATCGTCAACCGGCGTCTCGTGCATTCTCGCAAGCTCTTGGACCTCTCGTGAAACACCAGCCACCCGCGCATCCATCGTCATTCGCCGGACGGGATCGTAGAACGAGATCATCGCCCGGTCGAAATGCAGATCATGGATTAACGTTTCCAACACCTTTTCCAGAAGGGCCTCGCGGTCGAGCGTCGAGCTGAACAGCAAGCCGGCCTGATGCAAGGCGGTGAGATGATTCACCGTTCGGCGCAGTTCGACCCTCGTGTGTTCCTGTTCCAGATAGGCTTCGCGCAACTCTTCGTGACGGGTCTCGACGAAGTTGATCTGTTCCTGGATCAAGGCCTCCCGCCGTTGACTCTCCTTTCTCAAGCGCCAGTTGATCCAGGTTCCGGCAACCAGCACAGGGATCAGTCCAGCCAGCAGGACTTCGCCTAGACTCATGGAAGGGTAGACGAGACGCACGATGCCTGAGGTGAGCGCGGCTCCCGATAGGGCCCAGACATACCCGGCGATATCTGTCTTCGATTTGCTTACCGGTGGTCGGGACCAGGCTTGCTTCTGAGGCGACGAGTCACCGAGGGACGGAGCGCCGTCTTGCAATCTTATAGGATGATGATCTTGCGCCACCTTGGCATCTGCTTGCAGTCCCGCGGAGGGCACGAGTGCATCCATTTGGACAGGCGACAAGATCGGAGACGATTCCTCCGGGATGGCCGGCCTGGAGCCAACGCCCCTGCTCCAGAGACGACGCGCCCACCCGTCGGATGGCTCGGCATCCCATGTAATGTCCCATTGGCACCAGTCGTCATCGTTGGCAATGCAGGAGCATTCGGTCAAGGTCGCCGGCGGCAGACCGTGCACCCGTGCTGGAACGGCAGCCATGATACCCTGCGCCGCCTGACACATGACAAAGGTGCAGCGACGGCGATAGGATCCGAACTGGCGCAGCGTCCGCTCGGAGAACCGCATCGCCAGCGTGGCCGAGCGGTTCGTGACGGCGACGACACGGCATTCGATGGAGCCGGACGCGAACTTGTTTCCGAAGTAGGGAAACATGCCGTAGATCTGCGACAGCGAGAAAGGCCTGGCCAACACCTGCATGATCGGCGACGCCTTTTCCATCCCTCCACGGAAGACAAACTGAGGATCGCCGGAAATCTGCTCGCAGAATTCATAAAGATACGCGGTGAATTCATAGGAGTAGCTGTTCCAGGCATTCTTCAAGAATGCCGGTGTCACGTGATACACGGGATTCTTGATCCGCTTATTGAGTGACGAACACAACTCCTGCACGGCCTGCAGGCCTGCGGCTTCCCCGTGGCGGCGCGTCATGGAGCTTTCGAGGTAGAGGACGGTCGCCCGGATACTCATTCCTGTCAAATCACGGATCTTCTTGCCCTGTTCGTCCACCCCGAACGGGCGAAATTCCATGTATTCTCGCTCGAGAATGGTTTGATACTTCGGATACAAAACTATTGTGGGTGGACCAGGACGAAGATCTTGCGCCGCACCGTTGTGCATGCCTGAGACTCCGTGTTGTGTGAGGCGGGAGAGGCGTAGATGATGGCGCCCGTGAATGGCGCCACCGGTATTCGGGCCCGCCTATTGCCTGATTGACCGCTTCAACGTCTTTTCCACGCTAGCGACCTTCGAGACCAGGCGGCCCGAATGGCCCTTTCGATAATCCACCTTGATGCTGCAGGAAATGCGATTGCAATCCTTCTTCATCCGTTCGTAGCACTTCCGGACGACGGCGAAGACCTCGTCCCACTCGCCTTCGAGGACCGTCCCCATGGGATTCAACCGATAGGCCACGCCGCTCTTATCGATGATATCCAGCGAGCGCGAGACATACTTGCTGACGCTTTCTCCTTTGCCTAACGGGGACATACTGAATTCCAGCAAGACCATTGCGATCCTTTCTTCTCTTTGTGACTTCACCACTCAGGTGAGCGGTTAGGACTTTCCCTTCCCGCCCGCTTGGGCAGTTGCTCGTCTAACTTCTTACCCACCCGCCCTGCCCGCGCTGAGACGCGGGCTTGTCCCATGCTCACCCACCCACTAGACGATCATTTGTTACCCGACCCGCCCACCGATTGCTTGGCAATCGTTTACCCGGTACGCGCCTTCGTCTTGTCCCGCTCTTCGAGCCAGACTTTCGGATACTGCACCTTGCCGTGCAGCCGGAACCCGTCCAACGCTTCGCGCAACATCGTGCGGCGCTTCTCCACATCGGGCTCATTGCTCTTCGCTTGTTCGCGCAACTGGCCGAGCCACTCCACAAACGCGACAAACTCCGCATCGAGGATGCGCTCGAGATCTTCCTTCATGAATCCCGACAGGGCCGGTGCCATCCCGCTGGTGCTGATCGCGACGCGCGCATGGCCCGCTTCGACGACCGCGG
>DASTQY010000380.1:0-3367 GCA_035761525.1 Nitrospira sp.
CATTCATAGGCCGGAATCTGACCGCTGGGATGCTGATAGTACCCGCGAAGCATCAACTGCATCTGTTGCTTGGCAAAGTCGGGATCCACAATGGAGATCGGCAGAGTATGAAAGGCGAGGTCCCAAGCTGCGTACCAGGGATACTCCCATTTATCCGGCATCGAAATGACATCGCTGTTGACCATGTGAAACCAGTCGCGATTCCGGAACTCGCGGCTGCCGCTGTGGAGTGGATGCGCGCGATGCTCGTCCAACCATTGATCGGCGTCGAGGTAGTAATACTGCTTACTCCACAGCATGCCGGCCAAAGCCTGCCGCATGACGCTCGCCTCATCGGGAGTAACCGACGGCGGGGTCACCACGCGGTAAAATTCATCCGCTTCACGGAGGCGCTCCTTCATGGTCGAATCGAAGCCTTGGCCGAATGGCGACGCTGCTTTGGTTTTTGCCGTCGGTTTGGTCGGATTTGTGGCGGTGGTCTCTGCCTGTTGCCGAACCAGCCGCAACTTCGCGGTTGCGGTCCGTCCCGGGCCAATCATAAACCGGTACTGCGCCGAAACCTTGGTACCGGTGCGATCGGGATTGACCGCTTTTTGCTTTCCATTGACGACATAATCGTTGATGCCGTCCTTCGGGTACGGACTGGCGTTCACATACTCAGGGAACAGCCGTGCGTTGTTGGTTTCGTTGTCGGTAAAGAGCAGCGGTACCTCACTGCCGTCGCAATAGAGCAAGTATTCGCCGAAGATAGAATGTTTGGCTGCCGCCACGCTCGTCCCGCTTGGTCCCTTCACTTGTCTGAGGACTGGTTTTTCGGCAGGCTTGGCTTGCCAGGCAGCCCAATCGTTGCGGTACCATAAGGTGGGCAGGATCTGTATTTCGGCTTCATCCGGCCCCCGATTGGTCGCCGTGATCTGGATCAAGATGTCTTCCGGTGTGGCCTTCGCGTATTCGACCAAGACGTCAAAGTAGCGATCATCATCGAAAATCCCCGTATCGAGCAATTCGTATTCAGGCATTTCCCGGCTTCGCTGCCTGTTCACCCTCACCAAATCGTCGTAGGGATAGGCCGCCTGAGGATACTTATACAGAAACTTCATGTAGGAATGGGTCGGCGTACTGTCGAGATAAAAGTAGTATTCTTTGACATCTTCCCCGTGGTTGCCTTCGCTGTTGGTCAGACCGAACAGGCGCTCCTTGAGAATGGGATCTTTCCCATTCCAGAGAGCCAGCGCAAAGCAGAGCCGCTGCTGCTCGTCGGAGATCCCGGCGAGTCCGTCCTCACCCCACCGATAGGCCCTGGAACGGGCATGGTCATGCGTAAAATAATTCCACGCGTCCCCGCCTTCGCTGTAGTCCTCGCGGACCGTTCCCCACTGGCGCTCGCTCAGATACGGCCCCCAGCGTTTCCAGACCCGTCCATCGCTCGATAGTCGTTCGTGCTCAGCAGTGATCTGCGTTTTCTTGCCTTTCATGATCTGCCCCCTTCCTCTCGTCTCCCGCCTCGGCCTATCCCTCTTCAGTAGGCTTCGGGAATGAACTTTCTGCCCTTCAGCGTCGCCTGGTCGTCGTATTCATGTTTATTGGACCGCTTCGGCAACTTCACCTTTTCGGAGGGCATTTTCTTGTAAGGAATCAGACTCAGTAGATGCTTGATACAATTCAACCGGGCCCGCCGTTTGTTATCCGACCGTACGAGATACCACGGTGCATGCTTGGAATCTGTGGCGTCGAGCATCCGGTCTCGCGCGCGGGAGTATTCGTACCAATTCTCCCGCGAGGGGAGATCTATAGGACTGAGCTTCCACTGGCGTAACGGATCATCGAGACGGGCCTGGAAGCGCCGCTCCTGCTCCTCATTGTTAACCTCAAGCCAGTACTTGATCAGGATGATTCCGGCTTTGGTAATGTAGCCCTCCAGCACGGGCGCATGTTCGAGAAAGGCTTTGTACTGCTCTTTGGTGCAAAAACCCATCACATGTTCGACACCAGCCCGGTTGTACCAACTTCTGTCGAATATGGTAATTTCTCCGGCCGCCGGAAAGTGTGCCATATAGCGCTGCATGTACATTTGGGTCTTCTCGCGGTCAGAGGGTGCGGGCAAGGCCACCACCCGGAATACGCGTGGACTGACGCGTTCCGTGATCGCGCGGATCGTACCACCTTTTCCGGCACCGTCGCGACCTTCGAAGATGAGAATGATTCGCGCCCCTGTCTCCTTGACCCAGGCCTGAAGATGGCACAGTTGGACCTGAAGCCGGCGCAATTCCTTTTCGTACTCTTTGCGCTTGAGTTTGGAATTGCCGTTCTTTTCCTCCTCGCTGTCTTTTGCCATTGGCTCACTCCTGAAATAGCTCAGTACACCGCCGTTTTCCAAACGCCAGCTCTCTGACGATTACGTCGAGGCTGCCTCCGAATCTGCAAACATCAAGACGACGGAACGGGGCTGTATCCGATAGGTCGCTCCGGTAATCGACGGCGCGCTCTGCCATGGCACAATGTCCTGGGGTGAATCGAGGGCGGTATCGATCCATCGGCGCCATCGGGATTGCCTCTCTTCACCCGGCAACTCAACGTCCAGTGGCTCCCAGTACGCGTTCATGATCAGATGCATCAGCCGCCGCTCCCGTTTCAGTTCCACGTTCAATACCATACAGTGGGAACGGGGGCTCCAATCCGGCTGTCCTACTCTCACGCCATGCCAGGATTTATTGGCTTGCCGGATCAGTTGGGCGAGCGTCATTCGCTGACGTTCGTGCTCCATATTTCTCATGAGCCGCCGCTCATTGAGCAGGGTCACGAAGCGATGGACATCGGCATGTTTGGCCACCAAGCTCCAGTCAAACCAGTTGAGTTCGCTGTCATGACAATAGGCGTTATTATTGCCGTGCTGTGTCCGCCGCACTTCGTCGCCCATCAGAATCATGGGGGTTCCAATTGAGAGCAGGGTGGCGGCGAAGAAATTTTTCACCTGTCGGTTGCGCAGTCTTTCAATCTCCGGATCATCGGTCGGTCCTTCCACGCCGCAATTCCAGCTTCGGTTGTCGTCGGCGCCATCCCGGTTGCCTTCATCGTTTGCGTCGTTGTGCTTGTCGTTATAAGACACGAGGTCATTCAAGGTGAAGCCATCGTGACAGGTCACGAAGTTCACGCTCTGTTCCGGTTCGCGCTGTTTATGCTCATAGAGCGACGGGCTGCCGACAAAACGGTCGGCGAAGCGCGCCAAAGACCCTTCATCGCCGCGGAAGAAGCTCCTGGCATCATCGCGAAATCGCCCGTTCCATTCTTTCCAGCTGTCTCCGACAAAACTTCCTACCTGATAGAGTCCCGCCGCATCCCATGCCTCGGCGATGAGCTTCGTGCCCGC
>DASTQY010000381.1:0-3845 GCA_035761525.1 Nitrospira sp.
TTGGAGACCGCGACGTAAGCCTCTCCAAATTCCCAGGTCGCACTGGGTTTATGCGCAAAATAGGAAAGAAATCGCCCGTCCGGAGAGAGATCGCAACGGCGCGGGAAGAGGCGACCGCCGAGCCAGGCACCAGGTTCGTAACGGAGACCCGCAAGATCCCACTGTCCGACATGCGACCAGTTCGTCGGCCCCCGTCGGTAGACGGCGACGGTAGGTGCCTCTGTCGCCGTGATGCAATAGATTCGAGGAGGCACAGGAGGAGTCACTTCATCCTCTGTGTATCAGGAGCGAGTTCAATGGCGGCATCACTCCAGCCTCGCGCGCCGGCCAAGTCGGCTGCAGTCTTTCCGGCGAAGCCAGGCGCGCCCGTGCCCCGCAGCGTCAAATCCGCACCGGCGCGAGCCAGTGCCTGTGCGATCTCCTTATGGCCGGCAGTCACGGCCAGCATCACGGCGCTTAGACCAAATTTTGCTGTGACGTTGAGATCGACGCCGTGATCGACCAAGAGTTGAACCGCGGCCAGATGGCCCGCGTAAGCGGCCAGCATTAAACCCGTTTGGCCATGCCGATCGCGCGCATTGGGATCGATGCCACGAGAAAGCAAATCCCGCATGATATTGGCATCACCCCGCCGAACGGCATCCTCCCAATAGACATCCATTCAACCGACTCCCGGCGTGCAAATACTCTTGTTTTGGCGAGCAGAAAGCATACGCGGAACGAATCGATAAATCGAGATTGACCATCACGACCAATGGACGAGTCGAAGACTTCAAGACGAGATCGCGGCGCATGGCGGGGTTTCGCAATTCCCTTTTCCCCACACTATCCGGCCAACCGCCACAGTGACGGATAGTAGCGTCTTTCAATGGTTGGGCGATTCCCTCATACTCCCCGGTCATGGCCGACCAAGAAATCGATGTCATCCGTGCAATCCTGATGGCCAACCCCCGACCGGAGGAACTCAGCGAACGGCGCAAGCGCCTAGATGACTTAGGAGCTCGCTACAAAATCGCCTCTGACGTGCGCATCGAGTCTGTCGAGGCGAACGGTGTTAGTGCTGAATGGTCTTCGACGCCACATGCAGAGCCTACGTGCGTAATCCTTTTCCTCCATGGTGGTGGTTACGTGTCTGGTTCGCTCACTAGTCATCGGCCGTTGACGACGGAGATCGGACGAGTGTGCCGGGCTCGCACGCTGGCCCTGCAGTACCGACTGGCACCCGAGCATCCGTTCCCTGCGGCAATCGAAGACGCGGTAGCCGGTTATCGCTTCTTGCTGTCATGCGGCATTGAACCCCGCCATATTGCGGTGGCCGGTGATAGTGCCGGAGGCGCACTGACGCTGGCTCTGATGGTCTCCGCCCGCGATGCTGGCCTACCGCAGCCGGCTTGTGGTTGGTGCATCTCTCCCTGGACGGACTTGGAGTGCCTTGGCGCAAGCATGACCAGCAAGGCTGCGGTTGACCCGTTGATCCAGAAATCGTATCTCAAGGAGTTGGCTAAAGCCTATCTCAATGGCGCTGATCCACGCTCAGCCTTGGCCGCGCCACTGTACGCAAATCTCAAGGGACTTGCGCCTCTCCTGATTCAGGTGGGCTCGGCGGAAACACTCCTCGACGATGCAGTTCGTCTCGCCAGTGTCGCGGGGGCCGCGGACTTGGCGGTGACATTGGAAATATGGCCCGACATGATCCACGCATGGCCGCTGTTTCACCAGCAACTCACAGCCGGGCGGCATGCCATCGCGCGCGCCGGAGCGTTCATCCGCTCCAGGATGTCAATGCCATTCTGACTGAGAAGTCTCTTCTCGCGGTACGTCGTGGAGGCTACCCCTTTCCAAGAACCCCGGTGCTCTGTTAATTTTGAATTCCGCTGATGAACAGTCAGGTAAGATGCACTGTTTCTTGATGATAAAACGAGCCCACAGTGAAAGCTGTGCCGTACACCGGTGTGGTGCCCGCGCATGAATGTGCAGACTAATACTGTGCTGGAGCCAACAGCCGCTCCGCTGCTCGGTTCCACTCGATAGTGCGATTCAAAGAACTCTCAGCCTGGCATCGTTTCACGTACACGCAGCTATATCCGGCTGTGCTGGGATCGATGCTTTATGATGTCCTCCATGTCACAGAACGATGGGGACCGCTCCAGGTCGTTGAACTATCCATCACACTTCTCTATTGCATCGACTTCTTTTACTTGCAGAGCGATCTCGGCTCCGACCAACTCCCCCAAGGCAATTGGCGGGATACGATATTGGACGCAGGCATTGCCGTGGTATTCGGTGCAGCGTATTGGCAGGCGTCGGATCAAAAGTTATTCACGTGCTATGCCTTGCTCGCAGTGGCCGGCGCCCTGATCGTCGCCTATCACTTCACGCCAAACCGCCGAGTCCTGTGGGCAATTCTTCCGCATTCGGTACTGACGATTTTATTCGTGAGCCTGGCCTGGCTTGGTCGCGGGTTGGACCATGTGACGTGGACCTTTGCCGTTTACTCCTGGTTTCCGACAATCTGGTATGGCACATACGTGTTCTGGATGGCAAACCGTGTGTTACCGACCGGGAGATAACGTGGAGCTGCGATTGGCTTCTTTGTTCTGAAACCTGAAAGTCCGCACTGCCATCCACGCTATTTGGATTTGGCTCCGAAGCTGAATCAGTATTCAAAGGCGACGGTATACAGAGCTGGAGTCATTTCAATCCCTAACTGATCCAGCTTCCCCTTCATGGGAGCCGCACTTTGCTCATAGGCCTTCCAATACAGATCTTCGTTCTCCCAGAGCGCAATATTGATGAAGTTGTAACGACTCTCCGGTTTGAGACTTTTATGAAACTTTCCGCTGATGAATCCCGGGCGCTTTGTGATGTTCGCCTTTACGTCATGCCACCACTTGACGAATCATCTTCCTTCCCACTTGGGACCGAAAACACATTAATCAATGTCACGGCCATAGCAGACCTCCCTCCTCATTTCACACTGTGCCTCTAACGGTCAACGTAGTGGTCGAACACGCCTAATCTTAGCTCGATCGATTCCCTCCTTAGCGACCGCTTGCTTCACTCATTCATTCATGCAGGAACTCCCGAACCAGTCGGGCGACCTCCGAGGGCTTTTCAAGCGCAGCGAGCTGGCTGGCCTCGTCAACAATTTTGAACTCTGCACCCGGAATTTGTGAGGCGATAAAGTCCGCTTGTGCCGGCGTGGCTGCCGGATCTTCCCGACCGGCAAGGACAAGCGTCCGAGCTTTAATCCTATGGAGCTCGCTGCTCAAGTCTGAGCGGTTGAAAGCGGCAAGCGCCGCGGCAAACATGCCGCGGGCATCTATCGTACTCACGAGCTCATTTCTGCAGTTCGCAATCAGTTCAGGCCGGGCTTGATACGTCCGGGGCGCGAAGAACAATTTCATTGCCGAATCGGCAATGTCCTGTCGGTGTCCGTCCCGAAACATCTTCCACAGATGGAGCGCCGATGCTTTCGTTGTTGAGGGATCAGGTCGCGCACTCGTCGCGATCAGCACGAGCGAATCAAGGGCGTCCGGATGTGCAAGCGCCAGACGCATACCAATCATTCCACCGATCCCACATCCCAACCAGGTAACCTTCCCGACCATCAGTTCTTTCCACAGCCCATAGCAATCTTCCGCCATCTCTTCGAGTGTCATACCCTCGCGGTACCCACTTAGGCCATGGCCATGAAGATCGACCGTCACGAGGCGGGCATCTCTCGCAATTTCCGTCAGCAGCTCGGTGAAGGCGTTTGCGCCCCACATGAGCGAATGGGCGAACACGACCGTCGGTTGGTCCCGGCTCCCCGACTCTTGATAATGAAGCCCGATCCCGTTGAT
>DASTQY010000382.1:0-4971 GCA_035761525.1 Nitrospira sp.
CAGATTCTTTGCGAGCTGCTGGGTGATGGTGCTGCCGCCTCGCTTGAGCTCCCCCTGTTCGAGGTCGTAGATCGCCGCGTCCTTCATGCCTTCCCAGTCGAATCCTTCATGCGTAAAGAACGAGGCGTCTTCCGCTGCCACGACCGCACGGCGGAGGTACGGCGAGATGCGGGACAGCGGCACCCAAATCCAACGCCGGCCAATTCGCATGCCTTGTGCCTCGGCCTCGATCTGACGCGCTTCTATCAAGGCGGTGGTTGTCGGGTTGACCGATCGCAGCGAGGACACGTCGGGAAGCGTCACCAGCCAGAGGAACGCCAAGGCCGCGCATGGAATGGCCACCAGCGTGCAGAGTATGGGCCACAGGCGACTGCTGCGCCGTTTGGTTGACTTCCGCATACGGGAACCGTATGACATGTGCACAGGACCTTTCATGAAAATTCTGAAGGCCGAGTTTATCAGAAGTTGCGTCGGGCCAGCACAATTTCCGACGGATTCCACATCCGAGATTGCCTTTGTCGGACGCTCCAACGTGGGCAAGTCCTCGCTCATCAATTCCTTGCTGCAGCGAAAAGGGCTGGCGAAGGTGAGCCGCACGCCCGGCAAGACGCGGGCAATCAACCTGTTCACGGTCGTTACCGACGATCCGCAATTGTCGCGGTTTGTGCTGGCCGACCTTCCCGGCTACGGCTACGCCAAGGTGTCGAAAACGGAACGGGCCCAATGGGCGCCGTTGATCGAGGCGTACCTGGGACGGGACGGGCAGGTCTGCACGGTCGTCATGCTGGTGGAAAGCCGCGTCCTCGGGGCGCAGGATGCGGAGACGCTTCGATGGCTCAGGTCGATCGGCTATGAGCCGATCGTCGTCGCGACTAAGGCCGACAAGTTGAAAGCCGGCGAGCGTGTGGCGGCGCTCCGGCGTGTCCAGGAAGGACTTGGTCTGGCAGGAAGCCCGACGTTCATGGCTTACTCGTCGGTGACGGGGGAGGGACGGGAACGCTTGTGGTCTGCCTTAAAGGAGCGCTGTCAAACTTGATTTCGATGTAGGCCTTGTTTTTCAAGTCGGCCAGCCACGATTGAAACATGTCCTCGCTTTTTTGCTGAAAGACGAGCGCTTGAATTTCCTGCCTTACTTCCTCAAACGGCCTGAACTGCTTCGGTTTCTTATCGTCCAACCGCACGATGTGCAAGCCCTCCGGGCTTTCAATGATGTCCGAAATGCCGCCGGGAACGAGATTGGAAACTCCTCGCTCGATCGCGGGCAGCAATTCGCCTTGGCGGACCAGCCCCAATCGACCCCCTCGTGACGCCGTCGGTCCGTCCGAATAGCGAAGCGCCAGATCCTCAAACGACTCCCCTTGTTTAAGCAGAGCGGTCACCTCGCGACCCTTCGCTCTCGCGTCTGCGACGTCGTCGGGAGAGCGCGGTTTGATGAAAATCTGGCTCAACGTATATTCTTCGGGAAGCGCAAACCGGTCACGGTGCTCCTGATAGTACCGTTTCATTTCCGGGTCGGCGACCATCACGCCGCTCCGGACTTCCCGATCGACGACCTTGAGCAGCGTCAACTGATCCCGGACGGTATTGGTACTGACCGGGTCTTTCTCGTCGATTTTTTCGCCCTGTTGAATCAACTGCTTGACCGCCTGTTTGACCTCCTGGTCTCCCACCTCCACACTACGGGCTTTTGCCTCCTGGAGCTGCAGCCGTCGTTCGATCATCGTGGTCAAGGCCATCGCTTCTGCCATTTGGAGTCTGCGGGACAATTCCTCTCCCCGATAGTGTTTCTCGAGCCGTTCCCGCTCCGGCGCCAGCTCGCGCCTGACTTCGGACAGCATGATCAAGTCCGAGTTGACGATCGCCGCGATGCGGTCTTCGACTTTGGCTGCGAAAGATGTCGCTCCAAAACAGCTTAGGCTCAGCAGCGCTGAAATCCCAAGTCGGAGCCAAGTGCCTGTGCAAGACGAGGTGTTCATGGTCTGTGGGCGCGAGGGGTTGACGCTGTCGCGCGATGTGGAGGGTGATTGTACAAGATTCAGCGTTGCATGCGGAAGAGAAGGATAGGCGACGCGAGAACAAAGCGTGGTGAAGGACGCGCCCCTGCGCGTCGGGCAAGGGTGGGTGCGATGAGGGACTTGTTCAGCAGCCTGCTAGCGCTTGGTCAGACCGTCCGTGCTGAAGCGTGACCCATCGGCCAGTCGCACGACAGCCTTGCCTTTGATTTCAGCGATCACACTGTCGAAATACTGCTTGCGTTTGAGATAGAGCAGCTCCTGTCGGAGCCGTTCGCGTTTCGCGAGGTCGGCCTGGATGATTTCCGGCTCGAGCGCCGTGATCATGACGAGATAGTAGCCGGCCTCGGTCTTGATGGGTGCGCTGATCATGCCGGGCTTGAGCGTCCGGATGGCGTCATCCACTTCGGGGATGACCAGGCCCTTGCGATACGGCCCGAGGTCCCCCCCTTTGGCTTTCGTCTTGTAATCGATCGAGTAGCGCTGGGCAAACTTGCCGAAGTCGCCCCCGCGGTTGACCTGCGTTTCCAGATCCTTGGCCGCAGGATAATTGGGCAGCAACATTTGCGCCACCCGCACCTTGAGCGGCGTCAAGAGCTCACTGGCATGCTGCTCGTAATAGCGGTCGAGTTCCTCTTTCGTCAGCTCGACCGTCGTCTTCATCCGGTCTTTCAACAACTCATCGATCAGCAGTTTTTCCTTGTAGCGTCGCACCCGATCTCGGATCGCATCATCCTGATCGAGCCCTTGTCTGCGAGCTTCCTGCAAGAGCATCTCGTGGTCGACCAGTTCCTTCAAAAAGACCTGCCTGCCGCCTTCCTTCTCATAGCGCGCCTTCGTGGCGTCCGGCAAATCTGCCCACTCGTGGTCGAGCTCGACTTGTGTGATTGGTTTGCCGTTGACGAATGCCACCACACGTTCTTCGGCTTGAGGCGGCGTGCAGCCCACCAGCGGCAGGAGCAGGCCCACGACCGCCATCATCATAAGACACATGTGTGGGACGGCGGAGGCAGTGGCGTATTCAGTCGGTCGTTGATGCATGCGGAAGAGAATCCTTGTGGAGTTACGTGGGTGAAGGCGATGTCGCTGTGCTGTTGGTATCACAGACTCCCAGGCTTTGCAAGGTTGCGGTGAGTTCGGGGAAGATGGAAGCCCAGTCCTGATGCGGCATTTGGAGTTCAAACGCGAGCGGGGAAAGAAAACGGATACGCGTCTTGTATCGGTCCATGAGGTGCTGAATTGCCGTCTGCGGCACGCGGCTCTTCCCGTCGAGCGTGACCGCAACGGCCCCGGCTTTCAGTTCGATCGACACCAGCCGCAAGGCCTTGGCCTGCAGCCGAATCTGCATCACCTCAAACAACCGCTCGACCGGCTCAGGTGGCGGACCGAAGCGATCCTGTATTTCACCATGGAGAAGCGCAAGGTCGCCCACCTGGGTGGAGGATGACAGCCGTTTGTACAAGGACAGGCGATGGTGAGGGTCGGCCACGTAGTCTTCAGGGATAAAAGCGGAGACGTTGAGACGGAGTGTCGGGTCCGGTTCTTCTTCGACGATTTGTCCCTTCAACCGCTGCACGGCCTGCTCGACCATTTGCATATAGAGATCCAGTCCGATGGCCGCGATGTGTCCAGACTGCTGTTTGCCGAGCAGATTGCCCGCTCCGCGAATCTCGAGATCGGCCGCCGCAATCCGGAATCCCGAACCGAGCTCGGTGAACTGTTGGATGGCCGTCAAGCGTTTTTGCGCATCGTCCGTCAACCTCCCTTCATCGGGCACGAGAAAATAGGCATAGGCCTGATCGCCGCTGCGGCCAACACGACCGCGCAGCTGATACAGTTGGGCCAGACCGAACGTGTCGGCTCGATTGACGATGATGGTGTTGGCGTGGGGCACATCGATGCCTGATTGAATGATGGCCGAGGCCACCAGGACGTCTGCCTCGCGGCGGAAAAATTTTAGCATCACGGCTTCCAGCGGTTTGGCATCCATCTGCCCATGCGCCATGACCACGCGCGCTTCCGGAACGATTTGCTGAAGCCACGCACCGGTCCGTTCCATCGTCTCCACTCGATTATGGACAAAGTATATCTGGCCGCCTCGTCCGAGCTCCCGGAGAATGGCTTCCCGAATAAGCTTGTCGCTGGAGCGGACGACCTGCGTACGAATGGACAGGCGACCGGCCGGTGGCGTGTCGATGATCGAGAGATCCCGCACGCTCGCCATGGCCATTTGCAAGGTGCGGGGAATCGGCGTCGCGGTGAGCGTGAGGACGTCGACCTGTGCGCGCAGCTGCTTCAGCCGCTCCTTGTGCTTGACCCCGAACCACTGTTCCTCGTCGATGATCACCAGACCGAGATCGCGGAAACGTACATCCTTTTGCAGCAGGCGATGGGTACCAATCACGACGTCGATGATTCCCGCCTCCACCTCTTTGAGAATCGTCTTGGCTTCTCTTGGCGACTGAAAGCGTGAGAGGAGCGCCACGCGGGTCGGAAACGGCGCAAACCGTTCGGCAAAATTGTCGTAATGTTGATGCGCCAGGAGCGTGGTGGGGACCAGCACCGCCACCTGGCGATTGTCTTCCACCGCTTTGAATGCGGCTCGCATGGCTACCTCGGTCTTGCCGTAGCCCACATCACCGCAGACCAGCCGGTCCATGGGTTTGCTCGTTTCCATGTCGCGAGTGATATCCTCGATCGCTTTCAATTGATCGGGCGTTTCTTCGTATTCGAAGGCTGCTTCGAACTCGCGATACAAGGTGCTGTCGTGCCCATAGGAGTGCCGCTTGGCCAGCTCGCGGTTGGCATAGAGATCGACCAGTTCCTGCGCCATCTCCTCTATGTCTTTCTTCACGCGCGCCGTCGTTTTGGCCCAGCTCGTGCCACCGAGCCGGTCAAGCCGGGGAACGTGTCCCTCGGCGCCGCTGTACCGTTGGATCTGATTAAGCCGGTCCAGCGG
>DASTQY010000383.1:0-20346 GCA_035761525.1 Nitrospira sp.
TAGCCGAGGCTCTGACCAAAGTGACACACCTATGCGGTTCGATCACGCGTGGCTTGCACGACCTGCGATTAGGGGTCTTCGTCATCCTCTATAGGTGACAAGGAGGGGGGCTAACTATCGAGCCAATGCTGGCCCCTCTCGACGGTGTTCGAAGCTACCGTCGGTGCAAGCCGGATTTCCCAGCGGTGGCCCTTCTCGTCAGTTCGAAGAATGAAATGAATGACGCGATCGCTTTCTCGCAGTGTCGGCGGTCCGAGAGGCATGAGGCAGCAGCCGAATGTGGAGGGTTAGTAGGTGTAGAGCCACTAGGATGTTCCTCTCAGCAAAGTCAACTCGTAAGTTTGGCATAACATCAGGTCGGCCATGCGTCTTCAAACGTTTGCTGACATCTCGGGCTTAGTCTGGCACAATCATGTTTTGGCGGTTGGGACATGGAGAGATCCGAAAGACCGTGAATTATTTGTGGACAAAGCTCGCTGGCAGTGCAATGGGTGCAGTAGTGTTTTCCGTCGCTCTGAGCGCGTGCCGACCAGTTCCGATCGCCACGGTTCAACCTAAGAGCGATCCTGTTGTCGATATGTCAGCCAAGGTGCAATCTCTCCAGAAACAAATTCAAGAGCGGGATAAGCGTATCGAGGAGTTAGAGGCCCAACTGGACGCACTAAAACTTATTGACCAGGACCGCGAGAAGCAGAGAAAGCCGCTCCGGGCGCCCACGTCCGTGGAGCCGATTCAGTAACGCGCGTTCCACCTGGGCGACGGATGTGCAATTCAACGCTCCCATTTTCAGCGAGGGAGTTGTCGCATTGCCAGCAGTCTTGAGCGCGTCACCTCAGACTTACAGTTTTCGGTCGTAGCTGAACATTGAAAGGCTCGCCGTGCCGTCCTGGCCTCTCCCCAAACATGACTCCTGGTCGACGCCGTTTGCCGAATCGTTGCTTACGCATCTCGATCTTTTTTCAGGTGCAACGATTCTGGACGTGGCTTCGGGGCATGGCATTCCTGCCTTCCATCTTGCCGAGCAGGTCGGGCGAACTGGGCAGGTAGTGGGTGTCGATCTGAATGCGCATCAGGTGAGAAGCGCGAGGACGATTCAAGGGCAGCAGCTCCCATGGTTACACTTCGAGTGTCTTGATATGCGCGCGTTGCCATCGAACCTGCCGAGTTTTGATCGGATCACCGGTAATTTGTCGGTCATGTTCTTTCGGCCAGATCGGTTTACGACGCTACAAAATTTGTCAGCACACCTCAAGTCGGGTGGACAAATGGTCTTGACGTTTCCGTCGCTGGGCACATTCGATTCTCTGTGGCAAAGGGTGGATCAAGAAATGGCAGCGCGCCGCTTGAGTGAGGAACGACGACGGCTTGAAGCCTATGTCGGTGAGCGGCCATCTGCTGAGCAAGGCCGTGAGTGGCTGCATAAGCTCAGGTTCGAACGCATCATCGTTAGCGAATATCCCCTAGAAGTCGCGGTTGGCCACGGGCGCGCATTTTTACATGATCCGCTGTTACGTGGCGGGTTCCTCGATGACGTGTATGAGTGTTTTGACGACGCCGTACTTGCCAATGAAATCATGACGGCAGTGTCGGAGGACGTAGCGAGTTTCGTGCCTCTGATAGCGCTGCGGTGCGTGCTATCTGGATGGAAGCCTTCAGGGCGGGGGTAGGGAATTCAGAAAAAGTAGCTGACCTCTCGTGTTTTACTTTGTCTTCGGTTTTGTGCCTGGCAACCTACCGGTGAACGTACCAATCGCCGCTCCAGCAACGGCAATAAGAAGAATGATCTCTCGATATTTATTCCCAAATTCTTGACCTGCGGCATGCCCGGCTCGATAGCCCTGATCAACATGTGTCTCTCGGAACCCGGCAGCAGATCCTAGGACGGCTCCGCCGATACCTAACATGCCGAAATAGAGCAGAAGGGACCAGACAAAACCCATCATGATGCGTCTCATAGCGGCCTCCTCATGGTCTTCGGGTAATTTAATCACTGTAGGGAAGCACCGCCTATGAAAATGTGAATATGAGTTTGAGGTGCGTGTTGCTGAGCAGGCGTAGACACCGGCTGGAAAGCGACGCCGAGTAGGGGAGGCGCGACCATCAGCGGCTGCCGAAACGTGTGAAAGTTTGTCTAAGGTGGACTGCCTTTTATTACCCTCGCCCGCAACATCCTGTGATGCTCAATTACTTGGGACGTGGAAAGGGGAAAGAGGCCTGTGCGGGCCACGATTTCCTGCCCGTCGCGGCTATTCACGAACTTCATAAATTCGTGTACCTCGGGATCCCAGTCTTTGTCAGGACGCTGATTGATGTACAAGTAGAACGGTCGGCTAAGCGGATACTCTCCGGACATGACTGATGCAGCAGTCGGTGCAACTGCTGTCCTGCCGCTTTTCCCGTTGACTGGCACCGCTCTGACCGCCGATGTTTCAAGCCCTATGTGACTATAGCCAATGCCATACCGGTCTTTACCTACAGCCACTATGACGGATGCCAAACCGGGTTCGGTTTTTAGGGAGCGTTTAAAATTGCCATTAAGCAGCACCGCTTCCTTGAAGAACGACCTCGTGCCACTTGATCGATCGTGAGGCCCGTACAGGTGAATGGAAGCGTCAGCCCAAGTGCCTGCCAACCCGACTTGACCCCATGTTCTCATGTCCGCCATGCCGCGCTTATGAGTCGACAAAAAAAATTGCCGTCGATTTGCTCTAACGTCAGACTATTAATTGCATTCTCCCGATTCACATAGAGGGCGAGCGCCCCGTAGGCGATGACAAATCCTGTCGGCTCATGCCCATGTTTCGAAGTGAATCGCTCGAATTCTTGCTCAGTAAGTGCGCGGGGAGATGCCAACAGTTCCACATCATATGACCCGAAGTGGCCAGCAGGATCACCATCACCTCGGCGCATCCCGGATAGCCCACTGACGAACGCATCTAAAGGGCTTATCTTAGATCCCCGAGGGCCTTGCACCGCAATCGTCGCCTCGGGCTGTCGCCTGCGAAATTCCATGGCTAGTTTCAACAGCAGCGGTTTCGTCGCGTCCGACCCGACAATCGTCATGCGCCCACGCACCTGTGCATGCGCGATGTAGGCATCCATGGAGGGATCGATCGAGACCCCCGATCCAGCGACGCCCTCCAGTTGGCCGTAGGAACGATAAGCCAACAGAGCAATCAGAGCTACCGTTCCAGCGCTAAAGGCGGATCTTAACCAATGTATGTTTCCTCTGTCCTGCATCTCAATTTCGAAGAGGGTCGATATAGCAGTCCAGGGACAATCAGAAGTGTCCTATGCTTCTCGTGGTCGGTCCTTCTTGTAGGGATTCTCCGAGTATCCCGAGAAGCGTCCCGTGACTAAAATGTAACTCATTATCCGCCTCCCCAACTAGACCGACGTCAGGAGGCACATAATGCGTAAACGAATGAGTCGCCAAGTGCAAGAAGGCGCTGGTTTGGAGTGCAATTGGTTAAACGTGGAGGAACTTGCAGAGGTGGAAATCACCTCCGAGGATTCCGCTCATCCTGTCGAGTCGGCCTTTGTCGCTGGCAGCACTTCAGGGTGGCGGGCCGCGGAACCCGGCGATCAGACAATCCGGCTGCTGTTCAACCACCCGCAACAACTCAAACGCATCTGGATCAATTTCGTAGAGCTGGAAACCGAGCGTACACAAGAATATGTCCTGCGTTGGTCATCGGATAATGGGCACTCCTTCCGTGAAATTGTTCGGCAGCAGTGGAATTTCAGTCCTCCACACACGACCAATGAAATAGAAGACCATCGTGTAGAACTGCCTGCGACACAAATCTTAGAGTTGAGCATTAAGCCAGACATCAGCAATGGAGCAGCAGTGGCTTCGCTCGCGTGCATGCGACTCGCCTAGCGAACAGCGGTTGTGCTTGCCTCTACCGTCACGATCCACCGGGACAAAAGCTTCCGACTCGATACCTAATTGCGTTCTGGTTCATCTAACAAATCAGGCCGATAAGGCAACAGCACTCTACCAGCAAGATCCTCTGCACCGGTTGAAGAGTCTGGATATGTGTGCAACTTGTCCATTTCATGAGAACAAGTTGTCTTGAAGTTAGGGCGAGATGGTCATAACTGGGCATATATATAGCGAGCGAAACGATGCCGGTGCGCCTTTTGCACATAATCATCTTACGTGGCTTCATCCCGTCTCCTAGATGGCGAGAAACCTTTCACCTGCAACAAAAGGAGGGAGTAACAATGCACGTCCACCGCATCATCCTCGGGTCAGCTCTGGTCCTACTTGCCGGCTGTCAGAGCATCGGTGGGGAAAGCATGCCAACCTTGACTCGCACGGGCCAAGTCAAGGATGTCGTTATCCGAGATGTCGTCGAACCGACATCCCTGAGCGTAAACCCCGGTGACGAGGTCCGTTGGATCAACAAGCGTCAGGGCGCCGTTCGAGTGATCTTCTTGAATCCCATGACTGAGAACCTTAATTGTGTGCGTAATTTCGGTGGACCGCTTGGATTCGGAACAAAGCGCAACGAGTACTCCGCCAAACTCGGCTCAAACGAGACGGCCAGTGTGTGTTTCCGCGATTCCGGCGAGGTGAAGTATGTGGTCAGGGCCGAATCGGCCAGTGACCCAAGCGGAGAGCAGAATATAGCCGGCACAATCTCTATTGGTTCCGAAGACCAGGCAAGCCGACCGGTTTCGAAACCGGTGGAGAGGAATGAGGGCCTGGCCCAGTCTGATAAGGACGAGGCAGCTTCGAGCCGGTAGCGATTCCCTAGAGGTGCGGGGTTCTTGTAGGGTGGGTTTGATTTTCTTGGCGTCCATCGCTGCGATGGACGCCAAGGATGGATTTACCCTCGTGTTCTGCCAGTCCCACCGAACCGACCTAATCTCCCATAACGCGGGATTCATTCGCATGCGAGTGATCGCGGCTCCGGGGTGTTTGTTGCGAGCACAAGGGACGGCATCCGGTGAATTTTCCTTCGCCCGGCTCTTGCACCTTTGCGCCAAATCGCTACAATGCCTCCCTCGGTTCATCATAGCCTCACTCGGGTCGTAACCCATCGTCCGGCAACGAGGACAACTCTTGGCACAAAAGAAGTCGGAACGGGCGGGAGCAGCCCAGCCCTTATCCGCCTGGAAGACGGCTTTGCGAGATTGGCAGGCGCGCGCGGTCGCAGACGTGCTGTCGCATCCGGCTCCGGATTTCTTGGCCATGGCCACCCCCGCAGCGGGTAAGACTCGCTTTGCCCTTCGGGTAGCCCATGAGTATGTGCGAACGCGCAGGGCGCAACGACTCCTGGTCGTGTGCCCCACGAATCACCTGCGAAGTCAGTGGGCCCAAGCGGCGGGAACCGTCGGTTTACATCTGGATCCCGCTCTAACGAACGAGCAGACTTGTGAGGCGCCCGACTATCATGGCGCGGTCGTCACGTATCAGCAAGTGGCCCTTGCCCCGCGGGTCTTCCAGCGAGGCTGCGCCGGTAGAAACACCCTTGTGGTATTGGACGAACTGCATCATGCGGCGGACGGCCGGCATTGGGGCAGGGCATTACGTCAGGCGTTCGATCCGGCGGTCTTTCGCCTTGTGTTGTCCGGCACACCATTTCGCTCAGACAATCATCCCATCCCCTTTGTCCGATACGAACAGGGCGAGAGTCGAGCGGACTTCGCGTACGGCTATACAGACGCGCTTCGAGACGGGGTGTGCCGTCCGATTCTCTTCCCGAGCTATGAGGGCGAGCTGAGCTGGCTCTCGGAGGGGCGCGAACACCGGGCAACGTTTGAAGATGGCCTCACCTTCGAGCGCCAGCGTGAACGCCTCAAGACGGCGTTGCTTCAAGAAAGTTGGTTGGGTCCTGTGGTTGCAGATGCGCACCAGCAGCTGACGCGACTGCGGAAGCAGGAGCAGCCGGATGCGGCGGGTCTCATTGTCAGCATGGACCAAGACCATGCGCGGTCAGTCGCCGCGCTCGTGGAGAAGTGGACCGGAACGAAAGCCGCCATCGCCGTCTCGGATGATCCTGCAGCCAGCCGGACCATCAAGACGTTCGCCGGGCAGCGGAAGCAGCAGTGGCTCGTGGCGGTGAACATGGTTAGTGAAGGCGTCGACATTCCTCGTTTGCGGGTCGGCGTGTACGGCACGAACGTGCTCACAGAAATGTATTTTCGTCAGGTCGTCGGGCGGTTCGTCCGCATGCAGCCGCATGTGTCGACACCGCAACGTGCGTGGCTCTATTTGCCAAAGGATCCGGTGTTGGTACGATACGCCAGACAGATCAAAGCGGAGCGCGATCATGTCCTCGAAGACATTTTGCCCGCGGGCCAGCGGGATCTCTTCGGGCGCACGACGGTGTCGCTCAAAGAGTACACCCCGTTGCATGCCATTCCACGTGTCGATTCCCTCATCGGAGAAGACGAGGCGCAGCCCGACGGCATGGCCACCGCGACCCCCGAGCCGCCGCTGCATGACCGTAAGCGAGACCTGCGGGACCTTCATCGCGTGTTGGTGGGGAGCTTGGCGCGCGCAGCCGGCATCGATCACCGGCGCTTGAACGCGGAACTCATCTCCCGTACCGGCAGCCGCGTGGACCAAGCGACCTTGGAGCAGCTCGAAAAGCGTATCCAATTGTTGCAGCGGTGGCGCGACCGCGGGTACGACGGAAAACGCTGACACCCGCCATCAGCACATTGTTACTCAACGCTGCTCTGACTGACCGTCTGCGTTTCCCGCTACACGTCGTCAAGGGCTCTTCCTAGTTACGACTTCTTGGTCAGGCGGTATTCATAGCAAACCTCCTCAACGGTGTCCGAAGGGTGTTGTTCACCGGATGACCGGGACGGCGAGCAATAGATTCCGGCGTGCTTATCGAGACTAGAACCCTTTAGGATTCTCGAACGGGTATCGAACGCGCTAGGGAAAGTGATGTTCTGCGTGGTGGTGGCAAGACAGGTTTCAACCACCGGATCAATACACCTGCCACTGGAGATACGTCCACGCATGGGGCGAAAGGCGAGTTCCATGAAGGTATTGGATGAAACATGTGGCGGTTTCCGAGTTCGACATGGAGCACAAGGGTGAACACGGAGCGCATGGAGGAAAGACGCACTTCAAACCGGGTGAGGTGGAGAATCTGCCCCAGCCGCCGACACCAAGCGGTAAATAATCGCTTGTATCATTCCTGTTGTGGTTCATCGGCCGTATGACTCCAATGATGGGGAGTGAAGAACCAATCGTTGTCTTCCGCCTGGGACCATTCGTGGTTCTCTCTGTTTATCTGACTCGAGGAGGCTGACATGTCGCAGATGACCGCGGTTGAAATCCGTTCACCAGGAACACCATTCGAAGTGGTCATGCGAGAGATTCCAGCACCAGGGCCAAACCGGGTCCGTATTAGAGTGCAAGCCTGTGGGATCTGTCACAGTGACATGTTTGTGAAGGAAGGATATTGGCCGGGGCTACAATATCCACGCGTCGCGGGTCATGAGGTCGCCGGCGTGGTCGACGAGGTTGGCGCGGGCGTCACCGCGTGGAAGAAGGGGCAACGGGTGGGTGTGGGATGGCATGGCGGGCATTGTGGTCAATGCGATCCTTGTCGGCGTGGTGATTTCATGGGATGTCGGTACTTCCAGGTGACCGGGTTCCAGGAAGACGGCGGATACGCGCAGTACATGATCGCAAAAAGCGAAGCAGTGGCAGCCATTCCGGATGCTCTTTCGCCGGTCGAAGCGGCCCCCATTTTGTGCGCGGGCGTTACGACGTTTAATAGCCTCCGGCATAGTGAGGCGGTCGCGGGCGATCTCGTGGCCGTACAAGGCCTGGGCGGGCTCGGCCATCTGGGCATCCAGTTTGCGAGCAGAATGGGATTTCACACGGTGGCAATCGGCCGAGGGAAAGACAAGGAGCCTCTCGCACTGAAGCTCGGCGCCGCTCGATATCTCGACACCGGTTCCATGGATGTCGCGAAAGAATTGACGAGCCTTGGCGGTGCGTCGGTCATTCTTGCGACGGCACCGGATAGCAAGGCCATGTCGGCGCTCATTGACGGGCTGGGGGTTGGAGGACAACTCCTGGTTGTCGGAGCATCGGCCGATCCCATCACCGTGACGCCTATACAACTCATCGGGGGCCGCCGGTCCATTCAAGGATGGCCCTCAGGGACGGCCCGGGATTCTCAAGACACACTGAACTTTTGTGCGCTCACGGGAATACGGCCTATGGTCGAGACACTTCCGCTTGAACAAGCCGCTGCCGGCTATGAGCGCATGTTGAGCGGCAAAGCCAGATTCCGCGTGGTGCTTACTGTTACCTAACTCATACTCCACTGTGGAGACGCCTCCGCGGCAGGTGCTTTAGGACCTCCGAGGTGGCAGTACCTCGTTGATGTGACGCCATTGGTTCATCAATGCCAACTCGGCCTCGCCCAGGGTGGTCGTGCGAAAGGTCAGGGTGTCGCCGGGTTGGAGTTGTGCGGCCTGCGGAAGATCTGCAGAAATGACCGTCGCGATCTTGGGATACCCGCCGGTCGTGGGTCGGTCCGCCATCAACAGAATCGGAGATCCATCCGGTGGAATTTGGAGTGCTCCCATCGCCGTTCCATCCGAGAGCCGAGGAGGCGTGGGGTCCTCGTGAAGGCGATGTCCTTCCAAGCGATAGCCCATGCGATTTGACTGGCTGGTGAGTCGATACGGTGTGGCCGTGAGAAAGGACAGCGCAGCGGCATTCACGTGTTGCGGTCCAGAAATGACCCGTAAGGTCGGTGAATCGACATAGAGAGGCCGATTGCCAGGGGCGAGCATTGCTCCAATATGGGGCCGCTCACGCTGATCAACACTCACCCGCAACAGGTCATCGGCCAAAAGTGCACGTCCGCTGAAGCCGCCCGTGCAACTTGAAATATGCGTGGATCGGCTGCCCCACAGCAACGCGACATCGAGTGCGCCCGCCACGGCCACATATGATCGAGCACCCGTTCGTCTTCGTCCAAATGTCAGGCGGCTTCCTGCCTGGATGGCTACCGTCGTCCAGATCGGCACGCTGTGGCCGTCTATAGCCGGCGAAAGATCTGCGCCAGTGATCGCGAGGACCGCGGCGTCCTCAAATAACAACTCCGGCCCCACGATGGTTATTTCGAGCGCAGCAGCCACATCGGGATTGTTGACCAGACGATTGGCGATAACGAGCCCGAGCCGGTCCATCGCTCCGCTGACTGAAACGCCATAGTGTTGGTAACCATGACGCCCGAGATCCTGGACCGTCGTGCACCATCCGGGCTTGATCACTCGGATCGAGCTCGATTTAGCGGTCGTCATGACTGGCGGCCATCACTTCGATCCCATTCCGTTGAAGTTCTTCGCGAATGACGCGCGCCAGCACGAGGGCCTGGGGGGTATCGCTATGCAGACACAGACTGTGAATCGACATCGGAATGAGCCTACGGTCGACCGTCATGACAGTTTCATTGAGTAACCGCCGAAGCTGCTCTCGCACGCCATCTGTATCTTCGATCAGCGCTCCGCTGTCGCTTCGCGATACCAATCGACCATCGGCTCGGTATGCACGATCTGCAAACCCTTCCTGGATAATTTCCAGCCCGGCCGCCTTTCCTACACGCGCCAACATCGATCCAGCCAGGGCATACAACAAAAGCGCGCCGTCAACGTCGCGCACGGCCGAGACAATGGCTTCTGCGATCTCCTCATCTCGGGCGGCCATAGTATAGAGGGCGCCGTGAGGCTTCACATGCCGCAGCGTGAAGCCTTCCGTTTTTAGGACACGGCCACAGACCATGACCTGCTCACTTACGAGCGCGCGGATTTCGTTGGCCGTGACAGGACGCTCAGTGCGTCCGAAGGTCTCCCGGTCCGGCAATCCCGGATGAGCCCCCATGGCCACACCGTGTTGCTGCGCGACAGAAGCCGTCCTGCGCATAAGATCCCGGCTGCCGGCATGCCCGCCGCAGGCAATGCTGACCGACGTAATGAGCGGCATCAATGCCGCGTCGAGCGCCATCCCATCGGCGGTGTCGCGCTCGCCCATGTCGCTGTTCAAATCAAGTCGGCGCAGCATTGGAAATCCGGGTAAACTCGTCCGCGTCAATCGGATAAAACTGCACGTGATCGCCTGGACTGAAAAGAAATGGCGATGAGGACTGTGGACGATAGAGACTCACAGGCGTTCGCCCGATGATTCGCCACCCGCCGGGAGTCGCGGTCGGATAGATGCCCGTTTGCGATTCCGCAATGCCAACAGAACCGGGCGGGACAACGGTGCGAGGCGTGGGCAGGCGCGGCATGGCAATAGATGGCGGGACCACTCCCATGTACGGAAATCCCGGGCTGAATCCCAGCATATACACCCTGTAATGGGTAGCGTGATGCAACCGGATTGTCTCGGCAAGTGATTGTCTGGCGAAGGCGGCGACATCGTGAAGATCAGGACCCCATTCACCTCCATACAACACAGGGATGCGGTGAGCCTGACCGGAAAGGAGGTCCTTTCCATCGGAAGAAAGATCATGGAGCCGTGCAGAGAGAGTGGAGATGGGCAGTCGAAACGGATCGACATGAATGGTGACAGACGCGTACGCCGGCACAATATCAACTACGCCTTCCCATTGCTGGATTCGCACCGCCTGCGCAAATGCGAGGGCCTGCTCATTAAGTCCTGGCTCGATCGTGCAGCCAAATTCCACAGTCACGGCCGCATCTCCGAGGGGCAGCACCGCGAAGCCATTCCTCGTCATCGGAAGAGCTGATCCATGAGCAACCCTAACCTGTTCGGACTTGATGAAGGAGTGGGGCTGGTCTATTCGAAAGTGCCTGACCCTGCGCACGGAGGTGATTCGACACCAGCCCAATTACACCTTGAGTCGCTTCTTGACCGCTTGGCGATACGTCCTATAGGCTTTCGATGTTATTTCAACTTGCTCGTGCAATTTATCCCATTCTCGATCGTAGGCGGTAGGATCTATTGGATCTGGGCGAAAGCGATAGATCTCTCCGTCATCTGACCGAAACGTTGCACCGACAGTTCGCAACAACTGAGACATTTCCCGAGCAAGTGCTGTGGCTCGAACTTGAATCACCGGGTGCAGATACTCGTTCTCAAGACGCTGGAGGGCATCTCCAAACTTACACAGGAGTTCTCTTTCTTCAAAACGGAGGCATTCAGTGAAGAAGCTATAGTCCAAAATGTTCTTTACGCGTGATTCATCGAGTATGCTATCCAACCTGTGAAAAATGGCAATGTCGCGCTCACGATGCACGCCAATGAGGGAACTGCTCAATTTCCACATCGTCTTGATAAGGGGAACGATTCTGAAAGGATCCATTGTTGTCTCTGACGGTGTCATGTTTGGGCTACATACGCAGTGAAGCGTAATAGTACATGAAGTGAGGCAGCTTGGCTAAAGGCAACCTGTAGGAGGAAGTCGCGATGTCCACGGTCAGCGTTCGTTACATTATTGATGACGTCCCTGCTGCGATGCGTTTCTATACGACGCTCCTTGGTTTCACCGTGGAGCGGGACGCCTCCCCCGCCTTCGTATCGGTCGTACGGGACGGAGTGCGCCTTCTGCTGAGCGGGGACGGCAGCTCGGGGAAGCGGCCGTTGACAGACGGCCGCCAGCAGGTACCAGGCGGCTGGAACCGAGTGCATTTGGAGGTGACCGATATCGCTGAGGAAGTTGCGCGTCTGCGTGGGGCGGGGGTGTCCTTCCGCATGGATGGGATCGTGACCGGACCAGGCGGCGCACAGATCATCCTCGACGACCCATCGGGCAACCCAGTGGAGTTGTTCCAGCCTGGACATTGAGATCGCGTAGCGCGGCGGTAGCTTCTCGTTCAGCTTCGCCTGCGCATACTCCGTGTCTCTGGCACGGGGCGAAGCGAACGGCCGCCTGGCCGCTGCCTTCTCGTGCGTTTCCTGCATTTGATGCATTGAAGCCCGCCAATCCTTGCTGTTATCTTTCTTCATAGACCGCGCGCCGTGTGCCTTCAGTTTGGTCTGAATAGGCCTGAGTGAGCGGCGCATCCAGCAGATTGCGAGGTTCAGAGTGGATAGTCGAACGTTGAAAATGGCGATCGCTGGATTGGTAGCCATCGTCGGAATCTGCGAGCCGTTACAGGCTGAGCCACTCTCAGTTGGGGCACCACCCAGCCTAAGACCAGCGTTCAGCGAGATCCTGCCGATGTTCGAGCGAGAATACGGCGCGGCAGTCAACATTGTGTATACCCCATCGAAAACGCTGCTTCGGCAAATCGAAAAAGGCGCCTCCATCGATGTTTTTCTATCGGCGGGGATTGAAGAAGCCGAGTATTTGCATAAGAAGGGACTCACTCTTAATGGGCGTCCTCGGATTTATGCGCAGACATCTCTTGTGCTTGTCATGTCCTCGGATTCTCAAGCCACGCATATGACTCTTCGCGATGCGCTGAACAGTCGGAGCACCCGCATCGCGCTCGGTGATCCTCAAACCTCCTCGTTGGGAGATATCACGGCCCGGGCGTTATCAAAAACCTATCCGACCTATAAACGCCGACCCAACGTTGTCTATGCCCCGCACAGCGAGGACATCATGGATCTGATTCGCAAGGGGAAGTCTGATGTCGGTCTGGTCTATCGTGTCGATTCGATCAACAGCGGCTATGTCCGCATCAGCGACGAAGACCCTTTCGGCGTGTTGGTGCCAGTTCAGTTCGGGCAAGCGGTCGCCTCAACCTGCCGACCTGCTTTGCGCTCGGCTGCGGACCAGTTTTCTTCTTTTTTGATGACGCCTCGCATACAGAAACTGTTGGTGAAATACGGATTTGACTCGGTTCCGTTACCGGTGAGTCACATCCCCACGGAGAGAAAAGAGAGGGCATCATGACTAGGAAAGCTGTGACTTGGATTACCGTGATGACAACGATGGCGGCGCTGGCTGCGCCGAGCATCTTCGCCATCGAGAAAGTGGCAGGGCCGGTCGGTGTGCCTCCCGAAATCGTGGCTAACTATTTGCGCGCCGTCATCATGGCCCACCGCCATTTTTACACCATTCACATTGCCAATCGACTTCGCCAAGAGCGCATTGTTGATGTCTCGGAAAACTGGCGGACGACGCATTCGCTGCCTTTACCCGTACAGCTCGTGCGAGAGACAAGCGAGATTGCCGAACTAACCGGCCCGAATGTCCGCTACCGCTTGATCAGTCAATGGCCGATCAATAAGGCCAATGCGGCAAGCACCGAATTCGAGCGGCGGGGTCTGAAGGAAGTGCAGGCGCGTCCCAATCGACCGTATACCAGCTCAAGTACTGTGCCGACCAACGCCGAACAGCTCTTTGAAGCGGTCTATGCCGACGTTGCTGTCACGTCGGCGTGCGTCGAATGTCACAACACGCATCCGAGCAGTCCGAAGAAGGATTTTAAGGTCGGTGACGTCATGGGAGGACTTGTCATCAGCTTCCCGTTGGGCAAACAGTGAGCAGCCGGTCCGCCACTCGCCGGAACATGGTTTCTGGTATGTGTGCAATTCCTTTCTGATGCTGATCAATATTCGCCGTTCTCGAAGATGCCGACCACCGAACAAACGGAGACATGCTCTTACCGACTGATTGCATGGGCCCCGTTCGGAATCACCCTGGGACTCATTGTTTCGATGATGCTTGAGAGAGAGGCGTGGTTGTATGCAGCGGCTGTCCTTGGTGTACTCGCTTCGATAGCAGTAGGTCGGACGTCGGGAAAAGTGGAAGAGGCTCCAGTGCAAGCGCGTCTGTGGAAATTTGCCAAAAGCTGGCTGCTGGTCGTCGCCTTGGCCGCCCTCAGTGTTCTTCACGGGAAATGGCAGCCAATGGTCTTCTTCGCCTTTGTCGGCGTCATGTCATCAGCCTTGTTCTGGTGGGGCTGCAGGTCGAGCAAATAGGCCTGGCCCGCGCGACGCGCCGGAAACGGATCTGATACCTTTTCGTCTTGCGCCTCATCATGGCTTCAAGAATCTTGCGATCTCGTCCGTCATTTCTTGCTGATGCCCGACCCACAAGTGACCGCCTGTCTCGTACCCGACAAAGCGTGCTCCCGGAATATGCTCGGCGGTATAGCGCGCACCATCATAGGTTCCAAATACATCGTCAGCACAACTGATGGTCAAGGTTGGAACGTGAATTTTCTCAAGCTCATAGCGCTGGAGTGAAGGTATGACGGCCGCTTCGTTGAGCAATCCAAGTCGGCGTTGTGCAATCGGTAATATGTGTTCCAGCGCCCGCTGTACGCGCGCTTGCTCTTCCGGGGCCGCATCCCTGACCAGGTTTGGCGGCGTCGCCAGGATGTAACGGATCGCGGCGCCGGGGGCGAACCGGCTCACAGCCCAAAACACGACGTCCCACTTCAACGCAGTATCGAATAAGAACTGGGTTCCAGGCGGTGTGTGCAGGGCTGGTGCGTTGCCTGGTCGGGGGACAAAAGTCGCTGGAACCACGAGTACTAATGCGGTCAAACGAGCAGAATGCCGCAGAGCAAACTGCATCGAGGATGGGGCGCCGGCCGAGCCACCGACTATCGCGACCTTCTCGATTTCGAGCGCATCCAATAGGCACGCATGCGCATCGGCCTGTGCTGCCGGTGAAGCATCTGGCGGGAGCGGTGTGCGCAGGTACCCGAAGCGTGACATCGCGATGACGCGAAATCCCAGCTTGGCGAGCGGCGCACCGAAGTCCAATCCTTGGTCGAACCCCCCACCGGCGCCATGCACGGCCAACACAGGTGGACCATCTCCTGCAAAGGCGTATTCAATCGGACCGCAGGAGGTATGGGCAATGCTGCTGCCAGTCGCGACGCGGTCGCGTGCCTCTTGAATAGCTGTGTGGTAGAAGTACGTTGCCGTTCCCAGTGCGGCAATGACCGCGCCTAAAGCAAGCAGTAAAGCCGTGCGCACAGGTCGGCTCGTCATGTCCACTCGCCCCGCTCAGAGATCGCTGACCCATTGGGCACGAGCACAATCTTACCTGTCACGCCACCCTTCTCGAGGAACTCGTGCGCCTGTCTTGCCTGAACAAGCGGAAATCGCTTTGCGATGAGTGGCTTAATCTTCGCTTGGTGAAGGAGCTCAAACAAAGCGATCAGATTCTCTCGAAACAGCACAGGCCGCAGCCGTTTGAGCCACTGTACGCTGTAGGGGACCACGCGTTTCCGGCCAGGAAGAATCCAGCCAGCGGCAATGTACAGGCCGAAGATAGCGATCGCACGAAAGCGATGGCGACCTCGTGAACGGCCTGAAGTCATTCGCCCTCCATATAGCGATGAGGTAATGCCATAGGCCACGACTGTCCCGCCGGAACGTAGGGCCTTGCGGGAACGCCAGATGTGCGTGCCACCGATGCCGTCGAAGACGACGTCCACACCCTCGCTCGTGAACCGGTGAATTTCTGCCACGAAGTCCTGATGTTGGTAATCTATTGGTATACCGCCTAGGGTGGA
Source organism: Nitrospira sp. (assembly GCA_035761525.1). Classification (GTDB taxonomy): domain Bacteria; phylum Nitrospirota; class Nitrospiria; order Nitrospirales; family Nitrospiraceae; genus Nitrospira_C. The sequence continues at coordinate 15,442 of DASTQY010000383.1, forward strand.
AACGGTCGATGCCCCTTGCGAAGAGCAGGTTCCGTACATCTGCAGCCGCGCGAGCCGACCAAGCTGCAAGAGTGCCGAACCGACTCCGCCTGTCGCGCCGTGAATCAACACGCGCTGGCCTGGTCTGACCTTTGCGGAGCGATGCAGCATCTGGTATGCAGTCACATAATTCAGCACGAGGCTGACGGCCTCGGCAGCGTCTAATTCAGGTGGCACAGGAACCAGTTCGCGTTGCGGCAAGCAGACGAACTCGGCGTATGCGCCGTTGATCGGCAGCGCGGCCACGATCTGGCCTGTTTCCAACATAGAGATGCCGTCGCCAATCCGATCCACGACGCCTACCAAATCCCATCCTGGCGTGAAAGGCAGGGTCGGCGTCTCGGGGTGAATGCCCTCCCGCATCATGACGTCGGGCAAGGACACACCTGCCGCCAGCACTCTCACCCGCACTTCACCTTCCTTTGGCTCAGGGCGATCTTCTTCGAGCACCTGAAGGGCATCAGGCCCGCCGTAGTGAGTCACGATGATTCGGGTGTGTCGGTGTTGGTCTTTCATAGGAGGTCTATTCGATCAGGTGCATCAGTGCGGTGAGTTCCACAGGGAGAAAGTGTAATACGCTGTGGAGAGCACTTTCGGATTCAGTTCTACCAAAGGGGTGAAAACGACTCCCTTGTTCATCGCTGCTTTCAGCCTTTTTCGATCTTTGTGCATGGGAAGGGGACCTGGCCGGCCCGCCGCGCGCCGGTAAATGGAAATGCGTTGCTTGGTTATTGAGCGGTTACATGTTGAAGGGCGGTCATCGGACCTGACCTCCGCAGCGTCGCGAGTTGCGATCTGTCCTTGACGAGGAACGCACCAGCAAACCCTAAGGCATTCACCGAAATGCCTTCGAAGCATTCCTGCGACCGTGGCGCTACCAACATCCACCGGCGAGTCATGAGCAGGTTGTAAGGAGCGGTTAGGTCATGACTGCCTGAGCTCGCGTCGACGGACAGGCCGGCTGCGTGAAGCAATTTGCGGTAACAGGCATGCAAGGAAGCGCCGCTGTCCTTTCCGGGATTTGTCCAGTCAGGATCCATTGGCGCAAAGGCATGGCGGAAAGGCAAGCGTGGAACGGTACCGATCATGCGGTCCGTCTGAGCAAAGCGTAAGAGTGGCTCCATGGGCAGCGGTGCAATGGGGGCGTCGAGCGGCACCAATTGTAGATGCTTGTGCAACTTGCTCGCTCCGGCCACCTGCCCCGCGTTGTAGAAGGCGAGGGCATCCATCTCAGTGAGACCGATGAGGAGGGCTTCGCAGTCTTTCTGCGTGAGCTGACATCGCTGATCTTCGAACGCGTTGGTGGCGATCAACAGATGGTGTTCGAACACGCTGAACTTGTTCAGGAGGGCGATGTGGGTCGCCGAAATGGATGCGACAAAGAGGTCCTGATCGTATGGAAACGGATTGACCGGTGATCGAGCGGCTTCGGTGATCGCGTTCATGGCCGGGGATTCCAGCACACGCACTTGGAATGGGATGCTGTCCTGCTCAATCACTTCTAGAGTCGTCGGCAGGAATTGTATGGCGCCGCGCCGGCGGGCTGTTGCCGTACGTTCCAACAGGGAGGCGCGCAACGTGCCTGGCGTCAGCTGTGAATCCTGATCAGCCATAAGAGCGATGGTACGCGAAGCGAAGGGGGCGGGAAAAGCCTGATGTCGGAAGACGAAGTCGCGGGAATCGGTGAGGTAGGGCTTAGGGTCGAACCATGACAGATCTCGCTCATGCCGGCGGAGCCTGTCGGACGGAAGCGCAAGCCTGAGTCAGGTCAGCTATTGATCGCGACCACTATTGCCCCCACAAGGGCCATGAGGGCCAAAAGCACCTCTCTGTCGCCGCAACGGTTGAAGAGGGTACGCACGTCGGATCTCCTTGAGAAACTTCCCTTAAAAATAGGAGCAAGTCAGATGCCGGCGGGAGAGAGTTAACGATTTCCGCTTTTTAGGGCACTGAGGGGATGCAAAATCGAGCGATTCTGCACAGGTCGCGCTGTGCGAAAGAGCGAGTAATGTGAAGTTGGGGGAGCATCAGCACGACGCCATGGTGCGCTCTCTTGGAGGGATGAGGGAGGGACAAGTTCAGGGAAGTAAATTGCTGATAAGAGGATCAATTTCTCCATGACACCTTCGAATCTGCACACTCGAATCCGATGTCTACTCCCTCAAGTCTCGGGTGAACCGCATCGAATCCACCGAAGCGAACTATTCCTAGGTCTGTGCTCCGGCACTATCTGCCTGCTCTTACACAGACACCATTGCGCTTCCACCTCGCCCCATGTTCGTGTTGTGAAATGGTTTGAGTAAGGTTCAGGAGTGGATCCATAATGGTTCCATCCTGAATGAGGAGTTTCCATACATCCCCGGGTCCTTTCCCGCCAGCTTCCTGACTTCGAAAGAAGAGGATCTCTTTTCCACTGTGGGAATACTCCGGTTTTTGGTCATATTCATTGGCGTTTGGAGTCGTGACTGGCTGTATATGGTCTCCGGCTCCGTCGCCATCGGAGTCGACCGCGTCCATTTCAAACAAGGCCGCACGACTCCCATCCTCGGACTGCCTCGCAAAAATAATCCGGCCGGAGGGCGACCAAGACGGATCAGTATCGTTCACCGTGTTATTCGTCAGTCGAACATCCAGTCCGGAGTTTAGATTGTGAACAAAAATCTCCCGTGAGGCATTCACCACGTTACGTGTAAAGGCGATTTTGGTCCCGTCAGGAGACCATGAAGGGGAGAGATCTTCGAAATTGCCGCTCGTAATGGACGTCACCGTGCTGGTGCTCACATTAAGTTGGTAAATGTTGTAATAGCTTGGGTTGATTCTGTTAGATGAAAAGGCCAGCACTGCGCAATCCTGCGACCATGCCGGAAATGAATCGTCCCCCGCGCTGGTCGTCCTCCGTTGGATGTCCTGAGCAGAGTAGGTGTGGTCGCCGCCGGCGATCATCCGCGCGGTGTAGATCTCAAGGTTGCCATCCCGCATGGATTCAAACGCAATGTACTGCCCGTCAGGCGACCACGTCAGGGAACTATTTCCCTCAGCATCTAGATTCAGGAGCGATTGGCCTGATCCATCGTGGTGCATGATCCACAGAGCATCTGTTCCACCAAGCTGCGGCGCCCGAGTAAACCCAATGTCCTCGGCGGGCATTCTTGGAGGAGAGGACACACATCCCGAAAGGAACATCATCGCAAAGAGAGTACTTCCATGAGCCAGCCAACGCGTCATCGAGCTCCCCTTTACTGAATGGCCCGCAGCACATTCTACTTTTAAGTGCCCGTGGGGTCTATGGTGATTCGTGAAGTGACAGCAGAAGGGAGATTCCTCAAACCGAAGTGGGTATCCGTGCGAAGCTTGACCGGCGGACGACCGACGGTTCATTGAAGGCCACCAGTTCCCGCCATGCGGGCTTTTCCTGTTCCTTTGCCCACCCTCGGGCATTCGCTAGTCCCTTCCCCCCTTTCGTTGTTTCATACTGGGAGTAACATGCAGGCCTTTTGTCCAACGCTCAGCAGGAGTGCTCGATTGATGCCTATGGCGCCTATGCCAATTGGAAGACCGGGGCGCTGTTGAAACACACGAAGGACTCCCATGGCGAGGTTGATGACGCGGCAGCGTAACGATGCCTACAGGATTCACGTCGCGTGAGAGAGGACAGATAGGATTACGCCGCCACTCTCATCGACTGACCTAATGCCCGCGCGAAGCCCCTAGGAGATTTGTATGTGAGGACAGAAGTGGAGGCATGAGCCATGAATGCCACAACCGCCTTCCTATGTATCACGACATTGAGCCTCGTCAGCCTCACCATCCCCGCACACTCCCAGACCAATGCTGCCTCGGTGTCAGAAGGAGGGTCGGCTTCTCATGGAAGTCGGGAAACAGAAAGACCTGCGATGCCACGGAAGGCGGACTCCGACGTGACGCGGGGAGGGATGTCATCAGCCGGTAAGCCGAAACAGATACCAGCGCCGCTCGATCGGAGTCAGGTAGTTGAAGAGCGCTTGCGATCCGGACAGATGGAAAAACCGATCGCGCAAGGTGAAGTGAGCGACCGACTGAACCAATTGTACAGTGGATCGAACAGCCAGATCAGTAGAGAGTCGAGGTGAACTATGAGCCTACATGACTATAAAGGACATCAGATTACATTGATACCAAGTCCGGAAGGTTCGATGTGGGCGTGTCAGTATGTGATCAGAGCCGTGGGTCAGACAGAAGTCGATGGCTTTCCAGACCGTGCCTATTTCTCACGTGAAGAGGCCGAGGCCGCTGCGCTGGCTAGAGCGAAGTGGTTCATCGACGAAGCCCATCTCAGTAAAGCCAGCGTCAAGACTTCAGGATAAGCGTTATAAACGACTACCTGACCCGGTTCGCGCCGCCCCGGCGTCAACGCCACGAGCGCATCCTTCCGGACGCTTGCGATAACGCTGCCGCGGTCATGTTGGACAATATGCTCTGGCACGCGGTTTTTTTACCATGACACTCTGCAATATCTCGGCGACCCGACTTTCTAATAGAGGTCCTTAGGCAGCCCTTTGAGCGTCCTGGTGTGATGATAGGTGGGGGAGTATGAAATCAGAAGGAGACCGCTCCACACTTTCGGTGGATAAGTCTGTGGACAAGGCTTTTTTAGGAGGCTATTAGTCCAATTCCCAAAGCCGAATGACCAAATTGCCTATTTTTTAAGCATAGCCAGCGTGGGGATAGATACCCCAATATCTTGCGATTGACTTTTTAATACGTCTCAAAACCTACCATTAGTTAACTCGAGACACACTGTCCCCGTTCCACTTGGGCAAAGATACGTAATCCGGTTGGAATTGCCTTGCACTGAGCCACTTATCCACATCCTTCTAGGGTTCAACC
>DASTQY010000384.1:0-3597 GCA_035761525.1 Nitrospira sp.
ATCATTACGAATATCTGGTTCGTGCCACTGATCCTGATGGAGACCCTCTCACCTATGCGCTGGAAGTGTCGCCTCCTGGAATGACCATAGAAGCCGAAACCGGCCAGATTCGTTGGATGATCAGTCAGGAAACGACAGGGAGTCAGCGTGTCAGAGTCGTTGCCAAAGATCCGCAGGGTGGTTTCGCCACGCAAGATTTTGATCTATCGCTGAACAAACCGACCAAATCCTAGTTGATGTGGACTAGGATTCTGCAGACGAGAACCTCACCCGCCGGAAGATCTCTTCACACGAATCCTCGTGCCTCGTGCATCACTACCAGCGCGTAAGCAATCGCTCACTCTGTCGCGTAGGCAAGCGCAGTAGGAGGCAGTCTGATGGTGTTGACCAACACATCAATAGCCAGACGGGGATAGCCAGTCAGTCCCCTTGCGAGCGATTCCAGAGGTAGATATGCGACGTCCGGATTCTGGAGCGATCCTTTCGCTTCGAACACCGCGGTCGTCAATCCCTGATGATCTTCGCCGAATAGTTGGCCGAAGAGTGGAATCTTCCCTGCTAAGTCGGAATAGGCCGCCACTGGGCTCACCGCTACAGCGAGATCCAACCCATTGTCCTTCACGTCCGCGGATCCTGCACCAGTCACCTTAATGACGGGGCTGTTCAACACGATATCTTCGGAAGAAAACACTCCATTGCTGCCTACGACTCGAGCAGACAGTGAATCAAAGGGAATTCCCCGAACGTCGAAATCCACTTGCCCGAAAAGGACAGATGGGAGATTGAGGATCTTTAGGGCCTTGGTCAGCACTGGGTCCTGTTGCAGCCTCCCCTTCGTTACCTTCACAACGATGCCGTCACGGCCGGTACTCAATGTATGTTGAAGAGGCGAGGTCGCATCGATTCGGGCCTGAAGGACACCTTTCAGAGAGACATTCCCTTGCAAACGCTCTTTGTTGTCGTCCGTGGCCGAGAACACTTGCTGGGCTGGTATTCCATCCACAGACATTTCAGCAGCAATTTCCATCTGGTTATGCGCACCGAATCGGCCCTCTACCTGTCCGGACAACACTCCTTCTTTCGTTTCCCCTCGTAACCCGTTGAGCTTGGCTTTGTGCTGATCAACCGTGATCTCACCTGAAACTGTTTTGAGAACCAACCGGTCATAACGTAGCTGTTTGACAAGGAATGTGATTGCCGCCTTCTTTGATCCAATCCATTCCTGCACATGACTCCCCCTCTTGTCCGGATCGACCGTCTTCTTGGACACAAAGTCCGAGACATTGAGTTGGGATGATTCCACCATAAAAGTCGCTCGCGGCTGGGTTCGCCAATGCTCAACCATGCCAGTCAACTTGAAATCACTTTCTCCCATTGTGAACAGCAATTCATTCACAAGGAGGCCTCCTTGCGTAAGCTGTGCTCGTCCAGAAAGTTCGCGCAGTTGTTCGTCGAGGCCAGGGAGAGTCACAACAGCGCGATGGATGCTGACCCATCCTGAAGGTACCCATAACTTCCAGTTCGTGCCTTCACCGCTGACGAACGCAGACGCGTCGAGCATGCCCTCGCTGATAGGGGTTCCCACACCGATCGCCTGAAGTGCACGCAATGACAGCGGACCAGCGTTCAATTTAACGTGAAATTTGGGAGTATGACCCAGTTCCAGTTGTCCAGCAGCTCGTATTTCTCCATGCGGTACAACCAATCTCAAGTGATCAACCACGACCCGCTTCCCGTCGAAAAGCTTTCCTTCCCATTCAATGAGCCCTGGAACACCCGGCTTCTTGTCAAGAAGAGATGGCACGATTATTTCTGCATCAGTGACATCCAGCGTGCCGCGACAATGGACGAGCGCGGCAATACCTGACAGAAACATGGTCGAATGGGCTGGTCCGTCAATGTGCATATGAGATAAGGCCGGCAAGTAGGTCGCCAAGAGTTCTTGAATGGCCGTGCCATCTGACGACATATTCACCTTGAGGGTATTGACCCGGTTTGGTGCGGCTACGTCGATGTTTCCTTCGGCCTCAAAATGGATACCTTGGACGACACCACGGACGTGTTTGATCCCCACCAAACGAGAGTCAGCTGCAAAACTTCCGTTCAGTTGGCCGATCGTCATTGCTTTGGCGATATGAGCACCCATGTCCTGAAGATAAAGTTCTGCGCTGATCATCCGCAGATTGGGTCTTGGAATGATGGGTCCGTTCACATGAACCGCCACCTGAAGGGTTCCTGTGGCGTCCCTGACAGTTCGCAACGCATCGTGGGCCCCTGTGCCTTCGCTGAAATGTTCGACCACAGCCATGACGTTGTCGAGCGGCCCCTCAGCAAGAAAGCGGGCATCTACAATCGGTCTCAAATTCAGGTCAGAGACGGAGAGCTTGCTACTCGTGACATGCACGCCATTCATATCCCCAGAAAGGTCCGTTATGTTTGCACGCGTTGAGTCCAACCACACTGTCACAGACACGTTGCGAATCAATGTGCGTGTTTTCTCCCACCCTCCACTGGCATGTAGTACCTTGGCCGCCACCTGCCACTCGTCTGGTACGCGAAGGACGTCGATCCTTCCCCGTAAGGTAACGGATTCCAACTCGACAGTACCTGTCAGTTCATGCTCGTCAACAGCGGCGTGTATGGTTTTAGGGATCCAAGAGGGAGGAATGTGGTCAAAGAATGTCTTAGAACTCACAGGAGATGTCGAAAGCTTGACTGCGTATGCCGGATGATCGGTGCCTCCGCCCTCGACCATGATGTGCCCACGAATCAGTAACCATCCCAGATCAGTGTTCAGGTCAGAGACGATGACGTTAAATCCCTTGGCGTCAGGCGGAAAGTCCAGGTGCAGACCGGCGGAGATGTTGCCTCTCCTAGTCGTTGTTTGAGTTGAAGTCGCAGCAGACTGACCCGTGCGGTTCAACCAGTATGCAATATCCCATTGGTGAAACCGCAAGATCCCGTCGAACTGTCTTGGGATAGAAGCATTCGAGCGACCGTGTTGCTGAAGGGCCAGCGTGCCGGCAATGTGAAGATCACCGCCATCTTCTGTTGTCCCTGTTAGCATCAGGTCGGCTTGAGTCCGAGTCGGATGGCTTTGGAACAACACTTGAACATCGTTGATTCCAATGCCTTCATGCTCGAGACGGTTCGCGTCAAAAAGGCGTAACTTCCCGTCTGTTAGCTTCGATTCTGTCAACATCCATCGCTGAGGGGAGGTACTATCTCGTCTCTCTGTTCTATGTGCCTCGAGTAACGGTAGGTGCCAGTGTCCATTGGCATCCCTGCGTATCACGACCTCAGGTTCGCTGGCATGGAGTGTCAGCATCGGTACTCGATTCATGATTGACGACCAAAGACGTAAGGAGAGCGAAGCGCGAGCTGCTCGCAAGTTAGGCTCGAAGGTGAGGGCATCTCTCACCAATAAATCAGATACCTCCATGCGCACTGTAGGAAATAGACTCACATGGAGCGTGCTTATCTCAATCCCCAGTTGGTTCTTGAGAGTCTGCACAGTGAGGTCGTGAAGGCGTGGATGGTTAAGAACGAGGCTCGCTGTTGAGAGAGATAAAATGAAAAAAGCGGTGAAAACGAGCG
>DASTQY010000385.1:0-2227 GCA_035761525.1 Nitrospira sp.
TGATGGTGCCCAAGCGCCTGCATCCTCACGTGTGCATCCTTTGTCGTCTCTCCCCTTCTCCTTCAAGACGGTGCTTGCCTCGGTGGACCTCGTCATGACCAAACCGGGTTATGGAACGATCGTCGAAGCGGTCGCCCTTGACTTACCTGTCCTCTACGTCCGCCGCTACAACTTTGCCGACGAAGGCCCGCTGGTCGACTTTTTGCTTCGGCACGGCTGTGGGCACGAGCTGAGCCGTGAGGACTTCTTCTCCGGCAACTGGCGGCCGGCCCTTGACGCCCTGACCGAACGCAAGGCCGAAGGCGTCAGGCCGTCGGTCACAGGGGCGACGGATGCGGCTCGGTTCCTCAGTCAGTACTTCCAGTGACGCTTCCAGCCTCACAAAGCAACTCATTGATATCACGCTATGATGTCGCCTATTAAAATACACATCCTTTTGGCGAGACTGCGCGTAGATGCTATAGTTGTGGCGGACGTGAAGTGATCCTACCTGGCATCAGCGCTTCTTTATGGACACACCGACACGACGCGCCACCTCCGCAATCGATCCCGCGCTGCTCGCGAGCGTCGCGAAAGGAGATCAGCAGGCATTCAGTCAGCTGTACGACCATTCGAGCACGCTGCTGTATACGCTGGCGTTTCGCATATTGGGCAATCACGAAGAAGCCGATGACCTGTTACAGGACGTGTATCTGGAAGTTTGGCGAAAGGTTGTACGGTATGACGTCGGACGCGGAACACCGATCGCCTGGCTGATCACTCTGACCCGCAGCCGTGCCATCGATCGTTTACGTTCAAGGAATACAAGAGGCCATAATGCGACCGTAGGACTGGACACTACGGCCTCACGGGTGGCGGATTTGGGTCCAAGCCCTTTTGAAACTCAGGCCGATCAGGAACTTCGGATGGCAGTCGGTAACGCGATGACGATCCTTCCGCCCGCCCAACAGCAGGCCCTCGAGCTGGCGTATTATGAAGGGCTGACACACAGTGAAATTGCCGCACGGCTGAATCAACCACTCGGCACCGTCAAAACCAGAATCAAGCTCGGTATGTCGAAGCTCCGGGATAGCCTTCGCCACTTCTGGGACCAGGGTGACATCGGATGACGCACGAAGAACTGGAAGAAGCCGTACCGCTATACGCAACCGGTGCTCTTGACCGTGCAGAACGCCAGGCGCTCGAGGCCCATCTCTTGTCCGGTTGTCCGTCCTGTCATAGCGCCTTGAAAGATTATCAGTCGGCTGCCTCCCTCCTTCCCTTCGGTCTCTCCCCCATGCAAGCCCCGCGCGAACTTAAATCAAAGATCATGGGCGCTCGGAACCCTGATCCAATTGCGGATGACCGCGTCTTCAAAGATTCCGCCCGGCCAAGCCTCGAACCTGGAGAATGGATGAACCACCTGTTTCCGCCAATCGCGCCTGCCCGGTCGCATTCATTGCCATGGGCAATCGGACTAGGAACTCTGCTTGTCGTTGGGTTGGGGAGCTACTTCGGCTGGACCTACGCGACACGGATCTCGGATGATCTCGCGAAGATTCGACAACTGGAAACCTCCCTGCAACAGCAGTCGGACAGGATGGCCACTCTGCAAAAGGATCTCAGAGTGAGGGACCGTTCCTTGGCCGAGCTGCAAGTGGATGCCCAGCGAAAAGCGAACGATGCGATCGAGCTCAAAAGCCAGCTGATAGAACGCGAGGTCGAACTCGAAGACGTTCGCGAACAGCTCACGGCCGCTGGGCGCGGCAAGGGTCAAGACGAACTCGCCACGTTACTCCGTCGACCGGACGCCACGGTCGTGACTCTGGCCGGTTCAGACGTCGCGAAAAGAGCCAGCGCAGTGCTGCTGTACAATCCAGCGACAGAGAAAATCTGGCTCTATTCGGCGAATCTCCCTGAATGCCCCAAGGGCACGGCCTATCAACTCTGGGCAATCGACAAGAAGACAGTCAGCCTGGGAACCTTTCATATGGACGCAGGCCAGACCGCACATCTCCTGGTCAGGCGAATGCCGGAATTCGAGAAAGCCAAAAGATTCGCCGTCACGCTTGAACCCCGCATTGGAAGTCCCCATCCGAACGGCCCCATCTATCTTGTGGGTGAGAACTCCTGAGTTCTTTTCTCACCCGCCCACCCTCGCGCGCCAAGACGCGCTCCTCCCATCCAGCTTGACCCCGCCGGGAAAGCTCGCTACAACCGGCGCGATGATCGATCCTGCGACCACCTC
>DASTQY010000386.1:0-6086 GCA_035761525.1 Nitrospira sp.
TGCAAACATGTAATCGAACGTATTGCGAACGACGAAACCAAGCACAGACAATGCGATAGCTGCTGGAAGCAAAAGCATTCCTGCATGCTGAAAGGAGAGTTCCCTGATACCGCTTATCAATTTCCGAATCGCACGAACGATTGTCCACACGAACAACAACAAAGCGGGCACACCGCTACCTAGGAGTACCATCGCAAAGGTGTTGTGCAACGCTGGTAAAACTTTTGCTACCGGTCCTTTGCTCTTATCCGCTTCAATTTCAGCGGTGTACACTTTGGAAAACGTATCATTCCCAAAGCCGATGCCAACGAGAGGGTGTTCGACCACTTGCTCAAATCCGAGATGCCACGTTTTCACACGTGCGCTCAAGGTCCACGGATCAAGAGTCTCTTGCTGATAGCCGCGAGAAGCTAAGGTAAACAACGCAGCGCTTCCCGCCAGGATTGCACCAACGAGAAACCATACGAGCCATTGTTGCCGGTGAATGATGAGCACGAAACCCAATGCCTGGACGAAATGCGCGACCCAGCCGGCTCGGGTATAGGCTGCAATCTGCGCAAGCAGCGATGTGGCTAGACTACAAAGTCCCAGCGCTCTCGGCGCCAGACTCGACTCGATCAGTAGTCCTCCAATTAAGACAGGAATGACAAGTACGAGATAGGTGGTCAACCAATTGTAGTCGGAATACGGCGCGGCAGCGCGAACTAGACGGTCTCTCCATGTACCTCCACGTGACAGAAAATCTTCGAGGGCAAAGAGTGACAACACAAAGCTTCCCAAGACGATTGCCAACAACACTTTGCGCCCTGGCTCGACATCGCCGTGTAAGCGCAAGACGAACATGGCCCAGTAAAACACGAGCATGTGCGCAACAAACTTTCGCCATTCAGAAAAACTATAGGCAGGATCAATCGAAAACGGAACCGTGAACAACACCCAACTGATAAACGCAAATAACGGCAGATCAAGACGCGTTCGAACATAAGGATTGAACTTTTCCACTCGGGCTAAGGCCAACGCCAGGGCGAACAACAAGAAGAAGGCATATTCTTGAAAATGGAAAAGGCTTGGAAAGAAACTCAGAAAAGTAATTCCGCATAGCCCGTATATTTGAAGTTGTAAAATAATCGGCTTGGCACGAAAGCCATGTCGAAAAAGTTTGCTGTTCTCTGCGGACGCGTTTCCGTCCTCGCTCTCAAGTTTCATGATGGGAGAATGAAACACTTATCGACATCATGAGGCGGTAGAGATCAGACGGATTTCTCCAACACCACAAGCAACCGGAAGGCGAACAGGCGCCCGAAATAGCGGCACCACTGCTCAAGCCGCAACACCATGTCGATGGACCATAGAGGGAGGAATGATCGACGATCGAACCCCCCGCTGAGGGGATAGGCAAAGTAGGCCAGCCGTTCGTGCGCCAGTTTGACGAAATGCGGGTAGAGTTGATGAAACCGGTCATAGGATCGCTCAAAAATGATGCGGGCAATGGCTTGATTGGCATCGAAAGGTTGTCGCTGAACTGTGGGGATGATGGTAAGCGGATCGTGGCTGAAATCCATCGGTTCAGGATGAAAGAACCTATAGACAGGCCACGAGAGCACGGAGACGTAGGGATCCATGATGACAATGCGCCCAGATGGAATTAACACACGAAGCGCCTCGTCAAAAAAATAGCGCACGTTTTCCAAGTGGTGCAGCACGTCGAATAAGACGATGTTGGACAGACTTCTGCTTCGAAATGGCAGGTGCTGCGCATCCGCCAGGGCATCGAGCCATGGCATCCTGACAACATCTGTGCAAAGCACATGGGGGGAGAATTCCTTTAAATTCCCTGTTCCTCCGCCAACTTCGAGGGTCACACCGGGTTGAAGCCATCCTGTAATCTGTCGATACCACGACGCGTACAACCGCCTGAGAATTGGCTTCTGCTTCCAAACCGCCTGATGTCGACGCAAGATCTCTTCTGACATTCACACTGCTTTCAGGCGGAAGAACCCATAGAAGGTCATTTTCAGCAGCAACCACCCGTGCTGGAACCGATTGATGTTCGTCGTACCGTAGGTCCGCTCCTGATAGCGGATCGGCACTTCAAGAATTTTCAGATTCAGCTTCGACGCGCCGAATAAAAGATCGAAATCGCCGAACGGATCGAAATCGCCAAAATACGCTCGGTTCGCAGAAATTTTATCAAAATCCCTTCGAAACAACACCTTTGTTCCACATAACGTGTCCTTGATTCTCTCACCCAGCAACCATGAAAACACCATACTGAAGAATTTGTTTCCGAGAAGATTCAGGAGGCGCATAGCCTTCTGCTCCATGGGATACACCAAACGGCTGCCATTGATGAATTCGCCCTTGTCATTGGCAAGAGCGTTATAGAACTTAGGGAGATCTTCCGGAGGCATCGTGAGATCTGCATCCAGAATCATGAGGATCTCACCGATTGCATGGGCGAATCCTTTTCGAACCGCATCCCCTTTTCCCTTACCATCCTGGATGAACAACTTAATGTCCTTCTGGGGGTACTTTTTGATGATTCGTTCTATTTCCTGGACGGTTCCATCGGTGGAGTGACCGTCGACAAAGATAATTTCCTGATGAGTTCCGAAAGCGGGGAGCCGGATAATTGCATCCTCGATGTTCCCCATTTCATTACGGCAAGGGATGACGATGCTGACAGAGTACGCCTGGGCCACCTGCATTCCCCGAACCCTCGCCACCACATACTGTGCCAGGCAGAGCCGGTTGATGCCTGGAAGAATGACTGCAAATCGGTTCAAGAACGTGGCGATGAGCGGAATTTTCTTTGGCAATAGGAACCGATTCTCGGCCTTCACAACTTCATAATCGGCCAGACGCAACAAATTTCTGACATCAGCCGGCGAAAGCCAATTCTGTTGTTGTTGAGACATCTTGAGGCCCCATCGCTCTGCCAGACGCAGAAACGGTTCCCATAAAAAATTGTAGTACACGACAATGACTCTGGTCTGCGGATGACAAAATCGACGAAGCCTTTTGAGCGTGGATTCGACATCGAGGAGGTGTCCGATGACATCAAGCAATAAGATGACGTCGAAGGTTTCTCTCACATCCAAATCATCCACATCCGTTGCGCGGAATTCAGTTTCGGGATGGCGGGCAACCGCCTGGCGAATCATCGCCGGACTGAAGTCAATGCCGAGCCCGCGCTTAGGCTTCAACGCAGCCAGTTGATCGCCCAGCCCGCAACCGACCTCCAAAATGCTCAGTCCTTCGGGGACGAGAAAGCGGAGATATCGCAGTTGATCCTCGTAGTAATACCGGGCCTTCTCCTGCCACCGCGTACGCTGCGAGGATAACCGATCGAAACGTTCGGCAATCTCATGCTTACGCCGTTGATCGCGTTCCATGAAAGCTAGCCCGCTTCTTGACATGCTTCCGCCCGCTATCCAACAGCCACGACATCGCCCGTGTCGATCTCGACGGCGGCCGCCTGTTGAATCAGCCGCACTCCCAGCACCAATCGATGACGCTTATCTTTGCGGAGCAGCATCCCTCGTATGCCTTGAAGCGGCCCCCTGATGACTTCGACCAGCATGCCTTCCTGCAAATACGGATGTGGATCATAAGGCAAGACGCTGGCCATCAGCGTCTGGATGGCGGTGATCTCCTCATCTGGAATTGGTTCGGGGCGTTGTCCACTGCCCACAATGTCGACCACGCCAACTGTTTTGAGAATCGGCAGCTTCTGGTCCGATCCGAATCGGACGAAGCAGTATCCGGAGAACAACGGCACTTCGACTTCTTTCTTGCGGTCCTTCCATTGACTCAGACGCTTGACAGTCGGCAAGAGATGCTCGATACCTCGATGGACGAGCTGATCGCGCACCATTTTTTCATGCCGCGATCGCGTCCGGAGCGCATACCAATGGGAAGCGCTCTGAGAATCGCTTGTCTGACTCGTTGTCGGCTCAGCGGACATAGCTTCGCCCTCTCACTTACAGTGCGTTCTCAGCAACTGCCTGGCCTACGGCTCTAGTGACGCAGGCCCAGTCTCAGCAGTTTCTCGCGAGGGATCCCGGACCGAACCAATTGCTCTTCGTAAGTCTCCGCAGAGTCGAGATCGGCAATCAGCACTCGATCCAATTGCCAGCCGACAATCCCATCCGGCGAAGACACTGGACACGACAAGAAGCTCTCCCGTGTGTTGCCGTCAACAAATCCGACACAATTCACATTCATCTCCCGGAGCGCCAGATACGCCAACTCTGCCAGCTCCCCTGTGCCGCAGATTGCCACACGCTGTCCATGGGTCCATTCCAACGTTGACAGCATCTCTTTAAGACGCCCACGCATGTCGCGGTAATAAGACAGCGAATACTGCATGTACTGATAGGTCAGACGGGATTTTTCTGCGAATCCTTGGGAAGTGAGCAAGTATCGGATCCGATTCCGCTGAATGGTCGTGATCTTGATGTAGCCTTTGCGAGCCAAGCGCTTCAGATACAGATTGGTCAAACCAAGGGCGACCCCAAGTTTGGTCGCAAGGGTGCGCTGCGTCGCTCCCCCGTTCCGATCGAGTTCGCTCAGCAGTACGAGATCGCGTTGGCCTTGTAAATCCATGAATTGTGCAGGTAATTCGGCGAAGCGTTCACAATATGAACTAAACTGGTTTGCCTAGTCAAGGGAAAGAGACTAGCCCATGCGACCCGGAGGGAGGAATGCGCGGAGCAATCGGGTGTACGTCCGAAATTTGAAAGGGTTACACCCGATTGATTGAATGAGCCTTACCCGTCCTTCTTGCCTGTTTCCGCTTCGGACATCATGTATGCCCCAGTCGGAATAACAATCTGCCAGCATGTTTTTGACGATGGCCTGCTTGGTCCAATGTCCCCGATACAGTGCTTGCATGCGGCGAAGAAACGTCTCCCGGCTACGTATGACGTGAATACCTCCTGTTCGTGTGAACCCGCTTCCATGCATTCTGTAGGCCATGCCTCGTTCTTCCACCATGACGAATCGTCCTTGTTCTTTTAGCCTGGCAATGAGATCGAAGTCTTCAAATCCTTGCAGGGCGTGATGGAACCCCCCGATTCGCTCATAACACCCTTTGCGAATCATCATGGCCGATGGAAAAATGAGTGCTTCGCCGATCAGTTGTCCCATGGAAGAACCCAGCGCTGACGTCCGTTCGATCATCCCCGCTCCTCGCTGAAGCATCTGGCCTCTCTCATCTATCCGGTCAAAGTTACAATGAACCAACACCACATCGGGCTCCGCGTCCAGCACAGCCACCTGACTCTGGACCTTGGATGGATACCACACATCGTCCTGATCGAGGAATGCGATGTACTCACCACGCGCCAGCTTTACGCCGGCATTTCGTGCTGCACTCTGACCCGAGTTCTCTTGACGCACCACTCGAATCCGCTGGCCATATTCTTGGAGCAGGACAGCCGAATCATCTGTGGAGCCATCGTCCACGCAGACAATTTCATAATCATGGAATGCTTGAGCTAAGACCGAGTCTATCGATTCGCGGAGATATCGGCTCCCGTTGTAGATCGGTATGACGACAGTCACCTTGGGCATTGGAGGCTCACTCGCTTCGTGGACTTAGGGGCTTAATGACTTCGAGCACGAGGTCCATTTCTATGCAGGCGTTCCACAAAAAATGCCGACAACGCTTTTGAAAGTAGCGTGGCAAGAATCTCAAGGACTTCCGCATCTTATAGTCAATGGAGCGGATCTTAATGTTCGTATTGAGACCGTAATAATTGGGGTAGTCAAAATATTCGAAGGTCGCCTCGGTGATATACCGGACGTGCGTCGGATCAACGAAAGCTTCCCGCGAAGCGTAATACGGCGTCCGCACAAACACCTTGGCGCCCGGCTCACACACCCGGTACAGTTCAACCATAAAGGCAATCAAATCATGCATATGCTCAACAATGTGATGTAGATATATGACTGTTACGCTCCCCTCTCGGAAGGGCAGTCCCTGCTCAAAATCGCAAATGACAGCAACCCCGGGAACCTTCCGGCAATCGACACCAAGTGCTCCATCATGTTTGTTCGCTCCACAACCGATGTCAAGAATC
>DASTQY010000387.1:0-18371 GCA_035761525.1 Nitrospira sp.
GTCATTAACATCGAGGGAGGATACATATGATCAAGATGTGGGAACGGGTCAGTGCAGTTGCCGGAACGTTCGTGATCGTTGGCGCTTCTTCCGTGTGGGCCAACGAGCCGAAGGGTGGGGCGCCGGACTATAGCGGCATCAGCACCATGTACTACGCACTCATCGGATTGGTACTCGCCTACGGCGTGTACGACACATTCTTCAAGAAGAGCTGACCTTCTGTCTTTTGCCCCGGGCTCAGCGGTGTTGAGTGAGCCCGGGCGATGCTCTCCAGTCAAAACTCTCCTTCTTATTGCCGTACCAGCAGAGGCGTGACCGTCTCCATGACCAAGTCTGCAATGATGCCATAACCTTCGCTCGTCGGGTGTATACCGTCCTGTTGATTCAATGAAGTAGACCCCGCCACCCCCTCCAGAAAGAAGGGAATCAGCGGCAATCGGAACTGTTTTGCCAAGGCGGGATAGATGGACTCGAAACTTTTTGTATATTCCGTGCCATAGTTCGGTGGCAGTTTCATGCCGGCGAGCACGACGAGTACAGATGCATCTCGGCACCGTTGGATAATCTTCTCAAGATTCGTCTTAGTTTCTTGCAGCTTGAGGCCACGAAGCCCGTCGTTGGCTCCGAGTTCCAAAATGACCACGTTCGGCCGGCTTTTCAACACCCAATCTACTCGCCGCAGGCCACCTGCCGTGGTGTCCCCGCTCACTCCCGCGTTGATCACGCGATACTGGAGGCCTCGGGAGTCAAGCCGACGCTGTAACTGGGCAGGGTAGGTTTCTTCTGCCGCCACGCCAAGGCCGGCCGTCAAGCTATCGCCAAAGGCGACAATGCGCGGACGGTCGTTGTTGTTATCCGCACCTGCAGAGTGTGCGATAGGGGGCAACGTTGTGGCAAGCAACAGAGTGATGAAACTTGCCGCGAATACCTGGCCTAATGTTCGGAGTGTCATTGGACTCCAGTATAATATCATCTAGTCGTCTCACTGAGGAACGAGGTAGAGGGATATGATCGCCGTCCGACATCTTTCCATGCGACTCACAGCCGGTGGACGACCGGTGACGATACTCGACGACGTGACCCTGTCGATTCCTCCGAAGCAAATGGTTGCGGTGATGGGACCATCAGGGAGCGGAAAATCGACCTTGCTCGGACTGATCGCGGGCTTGGATCGACCGACCGAAGGAACCATCATCCTGGACGGAAGCGATATCACCACTCTCTCGGAAAGCCGGATGGCCCGGTTCAGGCGCATAAAGATCGGATACATTTTTCAATCCTTTCACCTCATTCCCACATTGACAGCCTTCGAAAACGTGCTCGTTCCCTTGGAGCTCGCAGGTGATGCTGCTGCGAAAGCTGTGGCGATTGAGCTCTTGCATGCCGTGGGCTTGCAGGACCGAGTGCATCATTATCCTGTGCAGCTTTCCGGCGGGGAGCAGCAACGGGTTGCCGTAGCCAGAGCGTTTGCCTGTCGCCCGCCGATCCTTCTTGCCGACGAACCCACCGGGAACTTGGATTCGCAAACCGGGCGCCACGTCATGGATCTGTTGCTTTCTCTTCATCGGGATTACGGAACCACACTGGTGCTCGTGACGCATGACAGGGCGATCGCGTCCTTGATGCACCGGGTGATCGCACTGCGCGATGGGCGCATCGAGTCCGATGACCTCATATCCGAGAGACAGGAGTCTCCGTTGTGACCCGGTTCATGTTCTCGATGGCCTGGCGGGAAACTCGTGGGGCGTGGCGTCATTTTGTGTATTTTCTCGTCTGCATTGCGGTGGGAGTGAGCGCGTTGGTCGGCGTCTCCCTCTTCGCGACCCACGTTGATAATGCGGTCTCTAAGCAGGCAAAAGGCCTCCTTGGAGGGGACTTGGAAATCCGCTCCTCACATCGGTTGACGGAGGAGAGCCGGGCGATCGTCGACTCTCTACATCAGCGGGCAGTTGATACGACCCATGTCACCGAACTGGTGGCCATGGCGGCTCGTCCAGATACGGCAGGGTCCGGACACACCACTCAGATCGTGGAACTCAAGGCGGTCGATCCAGGCTATCCCTTGTACGGCGTATTGAAAGTAGAGCCTGCCCTCCCGCTGGAGCGCCTGCTCGAACCGGATTCTACGGCATGCGGACGCTGTCAAGGCGTTCTCGTTCAGGAGGCCTTGTTGCTTCGCATGGGGATACGGGTCGGCGATCGATTGAAGCTCGGGAAAGCAGAATTTCTCATTACGGGGCTCGTGCGAACTGAGCCGGATCGGATGGCCAATGCCTTCAGTCTGGGTCCTCGGGTCATCGTCTCGCAGGCTGGGCTGCAGTCTGCTGGGCTCGTGCAACGGGGAAGCCGCGTC
Source organism: Nitrospira sp. (assembly GCA_035761525.1). GTDB lineage: Bacteria > Nitrospirota > Nitrospiria > Nitrospirales > Nitrospiraceae > Nitrospira_C. The sequence goes on from DASTQY010000387.1 coordinate 2,354, forward strand.
CGTGAGCGGCAGCTTCTACGGTTGCCGTCCGGAATGCCGCTGGAACCTCTGCGGGCTGAATTGCGCGGCCGCCTGGCGGCAGACCATGTGCGCATCTCCGGCTATCGCGACGCACAACCCCAACTCAAGCAGTTCCTCGAGCAACTGGCGCGCTATCTTGGCTTGATTGGTTTGACGGCCTTGTTCATCGGTGGCCTGGGTGTCGCGATGTCAATTCATGCTTTCATGCAGGAGAAGATGAAGACGATCGCCATTCTGAAGACGCTGGGGGCAGATTCCGCCGCGCTGATCAAAGTGTATATCGTGCAAGCCATCGGCTTGGGACTCATCGGCAGTGGAGTTGGCATAGTGCTCGGAATCCTATTACAGCGCTGGCTCCCTCCACTGCTCGCCGGTGCCTTCGTCAGCGACCTCCTTGATCAGTTAGGAGTCTCGGCCGAGCTTTCTTTGGTGTCCATCGGGCCTCTCTTGAAAGGCGGTGCCATGGGCCTGCTGACCACGGTACTCTTCGCACTGTGGCCCTTACTACGTGTGCGTGAGATCAGGCCTGCTGCCATTTTTCGGCATGAAGTGGAGGGAGGTGTCGCGGACGAACAGAACCGCCGCCAGACGTGGAGGATTCGATGGGGCTTAATTGACAAGGCTCACGTGGTGATTGGGGGGTCCATTTTAGCCGGCCTCGGAGCGCTCTCGATCTGGCAAGCCGGTTCGTGGAAAGTCGGCGGATTGTTCATCGGCGGATTGGCTGTAGCCATGTTGACGCTCTTTCTCTGCGCACGGGTGCTGATCAGGGCATTGCGCATGGTACCGAGACCAGCGTCTCTGAGCTTACGCTATGCCGTCGGCAATCTGTTACGACCCGGTGGACATACAGCTGGCGTGCTCGTGGCCATCGGAATCAGCGTGATGGTGATCATGACGGTTTCCTTGGTGGAACACGCTTTGCTTCGACAGGTGGGAGACAATCGTCCGGTGGATGCTCCGACGTTCTTCTTTATTGATTTGCAGGTGGATCAGACGGAAGGTTTTGCCAAGCTCGTCCAGCAATTGACCGCAGGACGCCGACCTGAAATGACCCCGCTGGTGCGGTCCCGCCTTCATACTGTCAACGGCGAGGTCGTAAAGGTTGAGGAGGAGCGGGATCAGGAGGAACGACGTGATGAGAACAAGGAGGAGCGTCGGAAGCAATGGTATCTCTCTCGCGAATACGTGCTCACGTTCCTTGATCAGCTTCCCAAAGGCAATGAGGTGGTAGCCGGCACGTGGTGGCAGCCAGGCCAGCGATTTTCAGCACCGCAGGTTTCGATTGAGGAAGAAGCCGCCAGATCCCTGGGCTTAGTCGTAGGGTCCCAACTGGAACTAGACATACAAGGCGCGACTATCGCTGCAGAGGTTTCAAGTATTCGCAAGGTCGACTGGGGTAATTTTTCGACGAATTTCTACATGATCATGTCGCCTGGATCGCTGGACGGCGCTCCCTTGACGTATGTGGCCACCATCCATGTCACTCCCGAACAGGAAGTGCCGTTGCAGCAGGCCGTCGTAGCGGCGTTCCCGAACGTCAGCGCGATTCACGTGGGAGATGTCCTTCGAAATTTTGCCAGCGTTCTGGATCGGCTCGCCTTGGCCATTCGGGCTGTGGCGCTGTTCTGCGTCATGACGGGAGGGCTCGTCCTGGCAGCGGCGCTCGCGGCGACGAGGTATCGGCGGCTGTATGAATCCGTGGTTTTGAAGGCGTTGGGTGCGACGCGAAGTCTGATTGCCCGGATCTTTGCTCTCGAGTATGCCTTGCTGGGGGTCGTGGGGGGAACTCTTGCAGCCGGATTATCGAGCGCCTTGTCGTGGCTTGTTCTGACCTACGTCTTCGACCTGTCGTGGAGGCTGCATCCAATGGTCCTCCTTACGGGGCTCTTGTCTACGATGGTCCTCACGTTGGCGGTTGGCATACTCAGCACATTTCGTATTCTCGGGCAGAGGCCGCTGGCCATCCTACGGCACGAATAGGAATTCGTCACTTTCCTGTGATCGCTTCCCAGTTCGCTTGTGTTCAATTCGCCACGATGCGAGACAGTCCCCCTGTCTGAGTCATAATGTATAACTCACCACGCGCGTCCTCGCCGAAGCTGGTGATCTGACCTCCCGGGCTGAGCAATGGCCACGTGTTCTGTGAGCTTGGCCGTCCGCCTTGGAGCTGAAAGCTTCTGACAAATCCCGCGCAAAAGTCCGCATAAAAATAGCTACCGTTCACGGCCGGATTGAGGGTGCCACGATAGACGTAGCCGCCGGTCACCGAACAGGCACCGGCGTCATGGCTGTAATCCAGGATCGGTGGCGTGAGCCCGTTGCTGTTACAGCCGCTCGGCGGATTGAAGCAGGCAAAACCTTCCATGATATTCCAACCGAAATTGACACCCCGGCCTGCGTTGGGGCCGGCTACGGCATCGACTTCTTCACGCTGGCTCTGTCCGACGTCGCCGATGTACAACACTCCGGTCGAGCGGTCAAATGAGAAGCGCCAGGGATTGCGGAGGCCAAAACTCCAGACCTCCGGAGCCCCTCCGGTCCCGTTAGCGAAGGGGTTATCGGTGCCGCAGGCACTGCCCGTCTCTGGATCGAGACGAAGGATTTTGCCTAAAAGTGAGTTTGTATTCTGCGCATTACCATTTGGATCCCCGATTCCACCGCCGTCTCCTATGCCCGCGTAGAGGCAGCCGTCCGGACCGAATGCGAGCATGCCGCCGTTATGATTCTGGTTAGTGGGGTGGGCGATGGTCTTGAGAATGGCTTGTGCGCCGGCATTCGCGATGTCGGGATTCGAACTGACGCCGTATCGAGCAATGACAATGTCGCCTGCTGTATTCGTGTAGTGGATATAAAAGCGCCCGTTCCCGGCATAATTGGGATCAAAGGCCATGCCCAACAGTCCCTGTTCGCCACCGGTGACAACCAGTCCTGAGACATCGAGGAAGGGAGTGGCCCGCGGCGTGCCATCCAGAGAGTTAAGGATTCTGATCAGGCCGCCTTGCTCGACAATGAACAAGCGAGCCACATCGCCGGCCGGGGCAGTGAGAAAAACCGGCGAAGAAAGCACCGCAGTGACGGTCTGTAGTCGCAAACCGTTGGAAGTAGCAGGGGGTGGACTGGCGCCGCCACCTCCGACGTCATCGCTGCCGTTGCAAGCGACCACGAGGGCGCAGAGCATAACGCCGAAGATGCCGATCGAACCAGCTGATGAAGGCATAAGACCAGACTACTATGAGACCTCTGTTGGCTCAACCGGGAAACTGGTTTGAGCAACGTGGGTCGAATACTGATTGTTCCGCAGGAATTCCTGAAGCTCGCGCCGGCTTCGCTCGCCGAATGAGACCCCAATTCGAAGCTGCTCGAGGTATTGTTCGAGCGTTTTCCCGCCCAAGTCGATTTGACGGGCCTGAAAGAACTCACGGACGTCTCGTTCAAGCTCTGGCTTGCAGAAACTCGTGATCCCACCGCACATCCGGCGGAGCCCTTGCTTAGGAAACCGGCGGTCCAGAAGATCCCAATTCGTCTTCACGAAGCGCCAACCCTGTTCGCGCCCGTACACAGTGCTCATCACTGCACTGACCATAAAGGGCGCATCTTGAAGACGAATCTCCCCGTTAAGGGTCATGTTCAATGTCCGGTCGAGTAGAGCGGTCTGCTGGAACATCGCTAAAGAAAACAGATACCTCCGTTCCTCCTGAGGCGTGGCGGCCGTTTTGAAGCGTGTCCGAAAGTCCTCATAGCGTGCCGCATCGCCGATGAAGGCGAGAATAGAAACCAATGCAGGAAGGAGGTTCGGATCGATTGTTGCGGGATCTTTCCGCGCAGTGGCGTAGAGTTCATTGGCGCGCGCTTGGGTTGCCGGGTCATTGCCCAGTCGACCCAAGGCGCCGATGAGTTCACCTCTGAGCTGGCGCGTCAGGTCATTTTCGCCCGGTCGGGTTGTCCAACCGACAGCCGCAGCGGCCTCGCCGACTCTGGATCGGACGAAGGATTCGAGTCCGGCTCGATCCGCCGGTTCGATGATTCGATTGAGGAAGGCAAAGGAATCGATGAGGACGGCCCAGACATTCTTGTCTCGCTCCAGCGAGAAGCGGCCGGTGAGGTCGAGATAGTCACACAGCGGCATCAAGCCGGCGACCGTCGTCGCCCAGGCGTCGTTGACGAGATTCAATCGCTCGATCGGGGCCAGCTTCTCCAGGCCGGCTTCAAGCAATCGTTTTAACAAGTTCGGGCCGTACCGCACCCGGTAGAAGCCATGTCCGCCTTCATTGACGAGGATGAATTGCGTCTCAGGTGGACAGCTCACGTTCAAGCGGGTGCCCGTGAGCAACACCCGTCGAACCTCCCCCTCAGCTCCGGTCTGCACGCGCAGCTGCACCGGAACCTGCCAGGTGGCCGGCGGCGGATCGGGAAGATAGCTGAAGCGTTGTTGACTCAACACCAGTTCGCACTGTTTCGTGAGTTCGGCGGTGACCAGCGGATACCCGGGTTGGAAAATCCACCCATTCATGAGGTCGGGGACGGCCTGATTCGATGCTTTGCCAATGGAGACCCAGAGGTCGTTTGTGTCGGCATTGCCATAGGCATGGGTCCGGAGGTACTCACGCACGCCGTCACGAAATACGGTCGGGCCGATGTGCTGCTCGAGCATGCGAAGGACGGAGGCGCCTTTTTCATACGTGAGCACGTCGAACATAGCTTCGGCGTCTTTGGGCGCACGAACGGGAAATTCAATGGGACGGGTGCTGTGCAACCCGTCGACGGCAAACGCGGCTCCACGGGAGGCACCAAAGGAATCCCAGCGCTTCCATTCTGGCTTCCAGGCGTCCACGGCCAGCATTTCCATAAAGGTCGCGAAAGCTTCGTTCAACCAAAGTCCGTTCCACCAGGACATTGTGACCAGATCCCCGAACCACATATGCGCGTTTTCGTGTGCGACCACGTCCGCAACTCGTTGTAGCTCACCGTGGGTGCCGGTTCGTTGATCGACGAGCAGCGCAGTCTCCCGGAACGTAATGGCGCCGAGGTTTTCCATGGCCCCGGAGGCAAAGTCCGGAATGGCCAGGAGGTCCAGTTTGTCACCCGGATAAGGAATGCCGTAATAGCGCTCGAAAAACTGCAGGGACGCTGCAGCGATGTCCTGTCCGAACCCCGTGAGGTGCGTCTTGCCCGGTACTGTCCACAGCTGTAGCCGGGTCTTGCCCACGACAGAAGGAGCACTGGCTTCCATCCGACCAACGACAAAGGCCACCAGATACGTCGACATCTTGATCGTGTCGGCAAAACGCACGATTTTCTTTCCCTTTTCTCGCGCTTCCGAGAGGACGAGGCTGTTCGATATCGCGGTGAGGCTCTCATCAATGACGAGTGTTGTGGAGAAGACGGCCTTGAAATCGGGTTCATCCCAACACGGGAAGGCGCGTCGCGCGTCTGTTGCTTCGAATTGCGTTGCCGCGATCGTCTGTTGGCTTCCGCGTTGATCTGTGTAGGTGCTCCGATAAAAGCCGCGAAGTTTATCATTTAGTGTGCCGCGAAAGCTGATATGCAGCTGCCATGTTCCTGGAGCCAGCGGCTCAGCGACTGTCAGTTGACAGCGTTGCAGCGATTCGTCGAGCGTGACTGACGCGGTCTGGCGTCGCCCCTTCACTGCCTCGACTATGGCCTCGTCGATGGCCAACTCCAGCGCGTTGCAGACAATGACGCGCGTCTGTTGCAGCACCGTCAATACGATGGTCGCACGTCCTAAAAAAGTAGCGCCGGCAAGATCCGGCTCGAATGTGAGTTGATAGCGTGTTGGACGCACATGCTGCGGGAGCCGATAAGGATCGTCATGACCGTAAGGGACCTCGTTCATATCTTTCCCTTTCGATGCAGTTGGTGCAGCGTCAACGGTGGCCGGAGGGACGCGGCGGAGGCACGCGAATAACGGAATGGCCAAGAGGAATCCTGTACTCCTGACAAACCGTCGTAGCGTTTCACGTCTTGTGAACGTCCTTTCATCCCCGCTTGACGTGATGGATCTCCGTTCGATCGGGAGTTCCTACAATCAGGACGTCGGTTCGGCCGACAAAGAGACCGGCCTCCACCACACCGGGAATCCGGTGAAGCGCTGTTTCCAATTCATCGGGCCGGTCGATCCGTGCAAGATGCACATCCACAATCAGGTTGCCCGACTCGGTTTGGAAGCGTGCGCCCTCTCGTTCACGAAGGACGACACGGCTTCGGGTGAGCTCTTCGATTTTCCGTGCCGTGCTGCGCCATCCAAAGGGGACGACTTCAACAGGCAGTGGAAAGTCGCCTCCCAACACAGGCACGCGCTTCGTGAAATCAACCATCACGACGAACTTCATGGCGGATGCAGCAACAATTTTCTCTTTTAAGAGCGCTCCGCCACCACCTTTGATCAAGTTGAACGCGGGATCCACTTGGTCGGCGCCATCAAAAGCGACATCGATCTTCCAGCAGGTTTCGGCGTCAATGAGGGCGATGCCGCACTGTCGGGCGAGCATCGCGGTCGCCTGTGACGTTGAGACGCCGCGCAGGTTCACGCCGGCCTTCACTTTTTCGCCCAAGGCCATGATCAGGTGCTTGGCAGTCGAGCCGGTGCCCAATCCCAGAACCATGCCGTCTTTCACGAACTCAACGGCCTTCACGGCGGCTGCATGTTTGAGGGTGTCGAGGTCAGACGTGCTCATGCTTGCGCCAACCGGACCGCCGTCGATGCGGCGCCGAGAAGGCCGGTATGTTGATTCATGACGACGTGTACGGGGATCGTGCCCATCAGCCGCTTGTAACGACCTTTGTTGGTAAAGGCTTTCATGAACGTGCCGTCTTTGAGTTTGGCCAAGAGCTTCGGAGCGATGCCGCCTCCCACATAGACGCCATTGATGGCCATGGCTTTGAGCGCCAAATTCCCGGCTTCTGCACCATAGATAGAGGCAAAAAGATCCAAGGCTTGTTTGGCAATTTCAGCCTGGCCTTTCAATCCCGCGTCGGCGATTTCGGCCGCGGGGTCACCGGCTTTGATTTTCTCAGCCAGCCAGGTCGGTTCGTTTCGCTTCGCATCGCGGAGAAATTCATAAATGGCATGCAGGCCAGGGCCCGAGAGCACCCGCTCATAACTGACATGCAGATACTGACTGCGGATGTATCGGAGGAGGTCTATCTCATGATCGCTGTTCGGAGCAAAATCCGCGTGACCGCCTTCCGACGGTATGGGTTTATAGCGGGTTCCGTCCCAGAACAGGATGGATTCACCCAGGCCGGTCCCCGCCGCAATGAGAGCAATTGCCTGCTTTTGCATTGGCGGCGTGCCCTGGTTCAACGTCACCAACTCATCGGCACGGAGCAGCACAATGCCGTGCGCCATCGCCTCGAGATCGTTGAGCAGCTGTACGGCGGGTAATTCGAACCGCTTGGCCAGTGCCGCACCATCAACCACCCAGGGCAAGTTAGTGGTTCGACTATGATTTTGAATGACCGGTCCCGCCACCCCAAAGCAAGCCGCGCGAATTTTTGGCAGTTCGTCCTGCGGGGAAGATAACGGCTTGTCCTGCGGTTCCGGCTCAAGGTGATCGATGGGAGTCGGCGGTTTGGGCGGCGCAAGAAACTCCTCAAGCATGTCTTCGAGCGAAGCATAGTCGGCGCTATGGAATGTTTCGAGCCGCAGAGGGTCGACTCGATCGGTCGTCCAATCAAACAGCGCGAGATGGGTTTTCGTCCCCCCGATATCTCCGGCAAGGATCATATTTGCCCCGGCGAATTGCTTTCACGATGTCCGGTCAGCTGAGCGGCGGCGGGCGGATCCAACAACCAGATGAGGCGGCCTCCATCCGGTCGGACGAGAGCGGCAGGCAACAGCCGGTCGGTTTCCTGTTGGGGTTCCAAAATGGTTTTTACGATTCCGGCCTTAGCCGCGCCAGTGACGAGGAACAGTACCACAGTCGCTTGATTGATCACACCTAGGGTGAGGGTGAGCCTGGTCCGAGGGCCGGAAGGGGCGTATCCCACTGTCACGCAGCGCCGTCGTTCTTGCACTGCATCGGTGCCGGGGAACAAAGAGGCAGTGTGGCCATCTTGTCCGATGCCCAGCAATACGAGATCCAATCGGGGCCACCGTTCCGGCGGCGTCTTGGTGACAGCACGCAATAGCCCTTCGTAGTTGTGAGCCGCAACGTCGGCATCGGCCTGTTCGCAGGCCATACGATGAATATGATGTGAAGGGATGTTCAGAGGGCGAAAAAGGGTTTCGTCGGCAAGATCGAAATTGCTGTCAGGGTGGTGTACAGGAACGCAACGTTCGTCGCTGAAGAAAAACTGCGTGTTGTTCCAATCGTCTTGATCGCAAAAGGGTGCGGAGGCCAATCGTCGGTACAGTTGCTCCGGCGTCCGGCCTCCAGAGAGCGCAATAAGAAACAGCCCCCGCTCTTTCACCGCCTGCCGGTGCAATTCCTGGGTCAGGCTCGCGGCTTCTGTCGCCCATTTGGATGAGTCTTGAGCGACTCGGATCTCAGCACGTGACATGGCTCTAGTTATTTCGTGGGCGACGGTCGATGACTTGTTGCGACCGCTTGACGGCGGCCCTCTTCGACACGAGGCTGCACTCTATGGTGCCGGTCCCACGAAGCGTCCAAGAAATTGCAGAGCGTTGCGATGCATGATTGGCTAGGCGAGGCAGGCGCATGAGGCAAGCACGAATCCACCATATGGGCATCTTAGGTACCGAATTGTAAAAAGGCAACCGCCGGCTATGACGACGGCGGCGTTCGTCGAATGAGGAAGGCCATGCCCTCAGTGACGGTCCAGGCCAGCGATTGCGCATGATCAGATGTGACGCTCAAATACAGCCATGGCTGGGGAAGAGGTCCTTTCCCGGTCGTCAACGTGATGGCCCAATCTTTGAGCCACATCCACCATTCACGTCCTTTAAATCGAAGCCATCGCCCTATGTCGTCGGACGCCGAAGGGTGAACGGTCAGCGAGAAGGTCGGGGAAAACTGCAGCGTAAAATCGGTTGGCATGTCATCCAGAGAGATGGGTGGTTGTTCACCGCCGGCCGCGGGCTCGATTTTGCGTCTGGTCACCGGTGGCCGCGTCTGCAGACGGAACGTGGCCGAGGCGTCTGCGAGTTGGCCGCCCGACCACTGCTCGATGGGGAAGCGGTGCAACTCGATACCGCGGCCCTTGATGAGCACGGCACGATCGACGAGATCCACAATGACGTACGTCTGCGGACGAGACGCCAACTTCACCTCTTCCGCAAGAACGCGGGTGGCTTCTTGCAGCGCAGCCGGATTCGTCACGTCGACTGACAGGGGATACTCAGCATCCGCCGCTTGAGTAGGCGAAGCGGCCATCAACAGGAAGGACCAAATGAGAATCCAGGTGACGGATGGGCGGGGCATTCAGCTAGAAAATCATGATGGGCGTGCCGACCTTGGCCAGGCGATACACACTCTTCAGATCGTCATCGTTCAGTCGAATGCAACCGTGCGTGACATTCTTTCCCAGAAGTCTCGTATAGAGGGTGCCATGAATGAAAAAGCCTTTGCCGAACCCCAGTGCATATTCCCCCAGTACGCCCGGCTCGATACGGTCCGTGTAACTCTTCGGGATGGCCAATCCTTCTTCAACGAAGGCCCAGTCCGGCTTTACCCACACAGGATTGATGAGCTTCGATTGAACGGTGAATTCCCCTCGGGGGGTATCAAAAACCCATTGACCTTTGGCTTCTCCGGGCTTGTCCAGAATCGTGCCGCTCCCCGTTGAAGCGAGCGCATCCAACATCACGTGATCCTGGCGCTTGATATAAAGATGGTTTCTCGCAGTATCGACGACGATATACGGCTGGCTGGGCATCAGCTGGTTGAGCTGTTTGGACAGGGATCGATAGCGGTTTTGCAAGACGTGTAATGTTGCGGGATCGGGTACGACGGCCGGAATGGTCGAGGCATCGGTGACAGGGAGACTGCTGCTCTGTGCCAGCGTCAACAGGACTAGGCCGATGAGTCCCAAGCAGAGGGAGGCCACAATGCGTGTCATGTTCCGTCAAATTTCGTTTCGATGCACAGAAAGACTCGCGAGGGCCTTTGCGACTGAATTCTGTTCGAGAAGCGCTCCGACTATGGTCACCGGCGTACCGGCGTCCACACGATCGAAGAGGGCGGCCATCTGGGCGTTCTCGAGCATGACGCACCCCAGCGTTTGAGCCATCAACTCGTTCTCCACGCCATGGATCTCGATTTGCCCTCCAATACCGCGCAACGTGGGAATATTCCCCATCTTGCGATCGGAGAGAAAGCGCCGCCGATCGTCCTGGTTGGGATAGTCCAGCAGCAAGGCGCGATAGAACTGGGTCTGCCCTCGTCCTCGTTTGCTCAACACGCGATACCGGCCTTCAGGTGTCGCGCCATCGCCTTGATACCGCTTTTCCTTGATGCCGTTAAAGCCCAGTCGAACGGGGTAGGATACCACTTTTTGTCCGTTGCGATAGAGGGTTAAGGATCGCTCCGCTTTGCTGACGACGATGGCGGTCCTATGGTGGTTCCGCGACCATTCGATCGTCTCGCTGGCCATGCGCTGCCAGCGGGCAACGCGATCTGGGCTGGCGTACCGCCCTAATTCTCGTTGGAGCAAGGCGGACTGAGCCGCGAGGTAGTGGGAAGCACGACGAGAGGCGCTCAATGACTGTTCGTATCGTCGTTGTTCGTAAAATGTACGGGCCTGCTTCAACAGTAAGTCGGTTTCGACCGGTTTCTCGCCGAGAATGAGTCGGCTGTCAATCGCTCCCACGTGAGTGGCCAGCAGATGGGCCTGTTCTTCCACTTCAGCAAGCTGGCGTGCGGCCGAGCGTCGTAGCATTTCCTGCTGTTCCATCAGGAGCGCGACGGTTCTCGTCCCTTCCGCATGCAGGCCGCGGAGCGCTTCTTCCAAGTCATTCGGCTCCCAAGGCCAGCGAACGGTATCTTCTTCGGCCTCGACACGGCTTCGCAATGTGACCCATTGATACGCAAAGGCGTTGTACGCACTCGGCGCCAGCTCAGCCGCCCGGAGCTGCGCCAAATCTTTATCAACTGATTCAATGGCCTGCACGACGTCGGGGGGCACGCTTTCTACGCATGCGGGGAGCGACCCGCACAGCGCAAAGAGGCTTGAATAGCACACGATCCGCACTGCATATCGAAGTGACATCTCACGCATAGGCACTACTTCTTCTTGGTGACCGGTTTCCCTTTGCCGATCTTGGCCAACGCCGTCTGAATCTCATGTGAGACGGCTTCGGCTTTTTCCTGAATCGCCTTTGCTTTGGTTTGTGCTCCGAGATAATCCGACTTGTCGAACATCAACTGTACGTCGTTGAGGGAAGCCTTGAGCGCTTGTGCATCCGTTTTGATCGATTCAAGTGCCGCGCGGTCTTTGCCGGCGGGAGCCCTGGAGACGAGCTCGAGCGTCGACTGGACTGCGGCCTCGGCTCCATGTTGAGCTTGGGTGGCCGCAAACTTCGCTTCTTCCATTTTCTTGGTGGCATCTGCCTTGACGCGTTCGGCCTCGGCTTTCGTTGTTGCGGCGAGCTGTTCTGCCTTTCCATAGTCTCGAAGCAAGGCAAACTTCGCGTCTTGATCTGCAACTTCCTGCTTCATGGCCGCCAGCAATCCTTCGACCTTGGCATGGTCGTTGGCAGCATACGTCGCGGCTCCGCTTTGCTGAGCGTCTTTGACCGCCTGTTCCGCGGCGTTGATCTGGTCGGCTGGCGGCTGTGCGCAACCGGCGGCCAAGAACCATACGCTCAGGACTGCGACCAAGAAATGGCGCATTTTCATATCGGCGTTCCTCCTGATTAAGGACGCAAGTAGCGTCCACACTTGGTGTGCCCACACCCGTACACTGCCTGGAATCCCAATAGATTTCGCAAAGGTAGTGCCAGAGCGACGAGGAGCGGACACTCGTCCTCGCCTTGATTCAGCAACACGTTAGAGCGTGCTTGCTCATTCGTAGGAATAAACTGTGTGGCAGTCTAGTTCATTTTATGCAAAAGGTCCACAAAACTGCCTCAATCTAAATGGGTTATCAAAGACTTAGCCGGCATGCCTGCAAGCAAGATCCTCCTCAATCACCGGCAACAAGTCGAGAGGTCGCGAGGTTTGACAGGGTGGAGGCTCGTCCCTATAATGCGACCTTCATTCCGTATCTGTCGGAAAGGCGATTTGTATGTCGTTTACGTTTCAACAGCCATCGAACCTCAAAAAGAAGCGCGAACACGGATTCCGAAAACGCATGAGCACAAAGAACGGCCGGAAGGTCTTGGCCCGCCGCCGAGCCAAGGGTCGCGCGCGTTTGACGGTCTAGCACTGCTTTTCGACGCCGCACGGAGTTCATCCCCCTTGTCTTCCTCAAGCAGGGACGTCTTTCTAAGAACCTGACGGTGAGCGGTCCGGCCGAGCTCGGGACGCAGAGTCGAGCGGAGGGGTCCGGACAAGCCCCTACGAATCATCCTGATCATGTCACGGAGGGCAGGAGATCGAATCCTTTTTCTTCGCGCGAGCCGCGACATTGAATTTGTGAAACAGCATGGCCGGCGGCTGTCCACAGCCTGCTTCAACCTGCTGGTGTGCAAGACCGAAGGCGGCACGAGCCGCGTCGGCATCATTGTGGGGCGACGGTTCGGAATTGCCGTTCGTCGCAATCGAGTCAAACGTCTGTTCCGGGAGCTGACGAGACAGATTCGAAACGAGCTGACTTCCAATCATGCCTTGCTCGTATTTCCAAAGCGAGACGCCCTCACACTTCCGTTCCAAGAACTGAAAGGCCTGTGGCGGGCTACGCTGCGGCGTCAAGGTTTGCTCAGTGGCCGTGAGGTATAGCATGAAAACGATGTGTGTGGCTCTGATCAATGGATACCGATTCTGGATCTCTCCGTGGCTAGGGCCAGCCTGCCGTTTTGACCCCACTTGTTCCGACTATGCCGGCCAGGCGATCGAGCGCTATGGGGTTATCCGAGGAGCCAGCCTTGCTGCCTGGCGCCTGCTCAAGTGTCATCCGTTTCACCCAGGCGGGCACGATCCGCTGATGCCCGAAGTGACCAATCGCGGGACGGCGGAGTGAGATGGAGAAACGCGTCGTCATTTTTCTTGTGCTTTCGTTGGCAGTCATCCTGGGCTATGACCTCCTCCTGAAACAATTGGGGCTGCTCCCGACGACTCCGACCGTGCAAGAGCCAGGGGGCCAGGAGGCTACTGCTCCTCGCGGTCAAACCGAGAGGCCTTCCGCTGAAACGACGCCGAGCACTCCGCGTTCCCTCTCACCCGCTTCGGACACCGCCTCAGCCGGTGATTCCCGCACCTCTACTCCTGCCACGGAACGCACCGTCACCGTTGAGACCGATTTCATACGAGTGGCCTTCAATGCTCGTGGCGGGGTGATTTCCAGTTGGGAACTCAAGCGGCATTACACGTCGGCTACCGACGGAAACCCGGTCCAACTCGTGTACCAGGGGGCCAAATTCAAGGAACCGCTCTCGATCACAACGTCGGATGCCGCGGCAGACAAGGCTTTACGCGAAGGTCTGTATGCGATTGAAGCCGATTTCACCACGCTCGATGACGCCCATCCGACCGGCCATGTAACCCTGCGGTTCCACGATCCTGCATTGGGCCTCAACGTACAAAAACGCCTGACGTTTCGTCAGGAAAATTATCTGGTCGATGTCAGTTTGACTGTCGATGGCTTGAGCGGTGGGTACGACATTGTCCTAGGCACAAACTTCGGGATTGTCGAATGGGGAGACGGTTTCATCGGTTTGATCGGTTCGGCTTCACTGGTAGATGGAAAAGTCGAAAAAGAAACCCCTGATCTCGAATTCGAACGCAAGGGATCGGTGCAATGGGTTGCCCTCCAAGACAAGTATTTCCTTTCTGTCTTGATGCCTCAGGGTGCCAGCGCGGCATTGGCCAAGAAAGAAGGCGACAAACTCGTGTCTGCCGGCGTGCGAATGCCGGCTTCCGGCGCACGTACCACCGACCTGCAATTGTACGCCGGCCCCAAGGAATATGACACGCTGCGATCATTAAACGTGGGCTTGGAAGAAACCATCGACTTCGGGTGGTTCATTTTTGGCAGTTGGAGCGTCGTCAAGGCAGTGGCGAAGCCTATCTTCTACGTGCTGCGTTTCATCAACGAATATACGCACAACTATGGTGTCACGATCATTCTGCTGACCATGGGCATCAAGATGCTGTTCGTGCCCCTGCAGTACAAGAGCTATAAGTCGATGAAGCAGATGCAACTGATCCAGCCAAAGGTGCTGGCGCTGCAGGAAAAACATAAGGACGATCGGGACAAATTGAATAAGGAGCTCATCAAGCTGTATCGTGATCACAAGGTCAATCCTGTGGGGGGCTGTCTGCCGATGGTGCTGCAGATGCCCGTCTTCGTGGCGCTCTTCAACATCCTCTATATGACCATCGATCTCCGACAGGCCCCTTTTGTCGGGTGGATTACTGACCTGTCCGTGCAGGACCCCTATTACGTGCTGCCTATCATCATGGGCGCCACGATGGTGATTCAGCAGAAAATTACACCGACGACGATGGATCCGACTCAGGCAAAAATCATGTTGGTCCTCCCCGTGTTTATGACTTTTCTATTCGTCAATTTTCCGGCAGGCCTGGTGTTGTACTGGCTAACCAACAATGTGCTGACCATCGGACAGCAGGTGTTGACCGACCGCCTCTTTGGCAGCAGGCCGTTCGTCACCGATCCAGCAAAATGAGCGAGAGGATCCATGCAGCGCGGAGGACCCGACGATACAATCTGCGCGATCGCCACTCCGGCCGGTGAAGGCGGGATCGGGATTGTGCGGCTCAGCGGCCCACAGGCGCTGCGGATTGCCGACAAGATCGTGCAGTTGCGATCCGGTCAGCCGTTGGCATCGGTCGCGTCCCACACCCTCTGCCTTGCCGACCTCCGCTTTCCCGACATGAATCAGACGGTCGTCTCACCTGACCCGTCCCTGCCCAAGCCACGAGAGTGTTTCGATGAGGCACTGGTCGTGTACATGAAGGCCCCTCGATCCTTCACCGGTGAGGATATCGTCGAGATTCAGTCTCATGGAGGCTCACTCATCCTGTCTCTGACCTGCCGCGCCTGCCTCGAGCGCGGCGCGCGTCTGGCGGAGCCCGGAGAGTTTACCAAGCGAGCCTTTCTCAACGGCCGGCTCGATTTGTCGCAGGCTGAAGCGGTGCTCGATACGATTCGGGCGAAATCCGCAGCCAGTCTCACCGCGGCGCAGCGACAGTTGCGGGGCGATTTGGCCAGGGAGGTGGACACGGCAAGAGAAGCGTTAGTGCACCTGCTGGCTCAGCTCGAAGCCGGTATTGATTTTAGTGATGAAGACGTTGACATCATTCAAAAACAGGATTTGCTCGAGACCATTGATCGGGCGGCCATGCTGGTAGAACGACTGAGAGCCACCGCACGGACAGGCCGACTCCTTCGCGACGGGGCACGCGTCGTGATCGCCGGCCGTCCCAACGTGGGGAAGTCCAGCCTGCTGAATCGCTTGCTGAAGGAAGAACGGGCGATCGTCACAGCGGTTCCCGGCACGACGAGAGACCTGATTGAGGAAGCCATCGACCTCGGCGGGGTCTTGGTTCATTTGGTCGATACGGCAGGGATACGTGACACGGAAGATCCGGTGGAGCATGAAGGGATCAAGCGCTCATGGTCGGCTCAGGAGCAGGCCGATTTGCGCGTCATCGTGCTTGATGGCAGCCTGCCATTGACCGCCGACGATCGCCGCTTGATGGATCAGGCCGCTGAGATGAGGCACGTGATCGTGATCAACAAGGCCGACCTCCCGGCCCAGGTCAGTCCGACGTCTGTAAATCCGGGCAGCGTGTGCATCGCGGTCTCGGCAAAAACGGGAGACGGGGTCGAGGACTTGCGACTGGCGATTCGAGCGCAATTGACTGGAAGCGGGCCCGAGACCGCCGATGGC
>DASTQY010000388.1:0-3840 GCA_035761525.1 Nitrospira sp.
CTCAAAAAGATCGGACTGCTTCGGATTGATGGCGATTGGTACGAATCGACAAGAATTTGCCTGGAAACCCTGTTTCCCATGGTCAGCTCCGGCGGGATTGTCGTGATCGATGATTACGGGAAGTGGGCCGGATGCCGAAAAGCCGTAGACGAGTTCATGGAGACATTGCCCCGCCGCCTGCTCATAAATCATATCGATGCGGCCGGTCGTTACATCATCGTTCCCTGACCCGACGGACGAGGGGCATAGTGCCGCGTCGCGCGGCAGGACGAGAACGAGGGAGTGAAGGCCAGTGTCAAACAATCCGCAGGTCTCGCCGGGGCGATTAGAGTATTCGGTCAGACGCGCGTTCGTCGATGAGTTCTACATGCGACAGGCGTCTTCGTTGAAGGCCGGCAGCCGGGTGTTGGATCTCGGAGGGAAACGCTCGCCAAAACGAGGCCAATTTCGCATCGAGCATTATGACGTGCGCGTTCGGTATGCCAACCTCTCGGCGGCAAATCGGCCTGATGTGCAAACGGATGCCGCCACCTTGCCGTTCAAGAATGAGACCTTTGACGCGGTCATTTGTGCCGAGATGTTGGAACATGTCGCAGACCCTGTGAGCGTGATTCGAGAAGCCTATCGGGTGCTTCGAGGGCGTGGCGTACTACTCATCACGGTTCCGTTTTTGTTTCCCATACACGCAGACCCCTATGACTACTGCCGCTACACGGATCATTACTGGCGGGAAAACCTGCGGAAGGTGGGTTTTGTCGACCTGGCGGTGGAGCCACAAGGTTACTTCTGGAGCGTTGCGATCGAGATGGCGCGTGCGTGGTGTTATGAGCGGGTGAAGCAAGGCCGCCTGCAATCGCGACTGCTTCAACGGCTGATCGGCGCCCTGGTGGCAAGAGGCAAGAGGATCGCCTTGAGCCGCGAGCAGCGGGTCGAGGCCTCCGACCACGCCTTCATCACTCGCTACACGACCGGATACGGCATTCGCGTGGTGCGCCCATGAAAAGGCCGAAGGTGTTCCTGACCGGAGGCGACGACATCGGATGGGCCTTAGATGAAGATCTCCGGCTTACGCGGAAGGCCCTCGAAGGGTTCGTCGAGTTCACGGACTTGGAGACCTGTGAAGTGGTGCATTCGGTCTGGTGGGAGCCGCTGTTATCCATTGCGCCCGCCACCCTCTCGGCAAAACGAATTGTCTGTCATATGGCCGGCGAACCCTTCCGCTATTTGTCTCTTCCTCGCCACCGGCATGTGGTCGGCGCAGTTGATTGTTGGATCAGCCAGACCACGCAGGCGGCGAGGCAGTGTGGGGCCATTGGTCTCACACACACCTGTATCCCGTATGCGACAGACGCAGAGGCGTTCCACCGGCTTCCTCCCGACAACGAGACACTCGACGAATTTCGCACCAGGTGGAAGATTCCCAGGAACCGTTACTTAATCGGCAGCATCCATCGCGATTCGGCCGGCTTCGATCTCAGCATCCCCAAGAAAGTAAAAGGTCCGGACATTCTCGTGGAAATCGCTCTGGCGCTGCACCGCCGGGGCTGCGCCGTGCATCTGGTGCTGGCGGGGCCGCGCCGTCATTGGGTACGACGGCATCTTGAAGACTGGGGAGTGCCCTACACGTTTATCGGCGAGATCACGGCGGATGACGACTATGCACGTAATGTTCTTCCCCGTGAAACTGTGAACCTGCTTTACAACCTTCTCGATCTCTATCTCGTCACGAGTCGATCGGAAGGCGGTCCTCGATCGCTCATGGAAGCGGCCGCTGCTCAATGCAAGGTTCTCAGCACGCGGGTGGGTCTTGCGGAGGACCTGTTGGATCCCGTCTGCATCTACACGTCGCCAATCGATGCGGTGGTATTGATCGAACGGGACATCACAGACAATCGCCTCGCCGACACCGTTCGCGGACAATACGACCGCGTAATGGCCCGCCACCGGCCGGAGACGATCGCGCCGTTATTCCAGGGCCTCTACCGGAGTTTGGCGACGGAACTGGCAGAGAGGAAACCGACGCAAGCCGCCTGGCCGCAACCTGTGAGTCCGGCTCCGCCCGAGCAGACCTTCGTCCGTCGTCTCCGGTCTCTGGTGAGCCGCAAGCGATTTCGGGTCGGCCTTTGGCACCGTTTCTTCGCGCCTCCCTATGGCGGAGGCAACCAATTCATGCTGGCGCTGCGCAACGCGCTGCGGCGGCGCGGCATCACGGTCGTGGAAAACGAACTCAGAGATGACGTGGATGTGTACCTGCTCAACTCGATTCATTTCGATGTTGACCGGTTTCTGGAGTTCGCTCAGCGCCACCGGCTCCGCGCCGTACACCGCATTGATGGGCCTATTCACCTGATTCGAGGATTCGATCGAGAAAAGGACGAGCTGTGCTTTGAGTTGAACAAACGGTTCGCGAACGCAACCGTGCTGCAATCGACCTGGACCTATCAGCGTATCGCGGAGATGAGTTATCAGCCGGTCAAGCCGGTGATCATCCGCAATTCGGTCGATCCGGTGGTCTTTCACTCTCGTCGGCGCATCCCATTCGACCCTGGCAGGAAAATCCGGTTGATTGCCACGAGCTGGTCGAATAATGCGCGCAAGGGAGGGCCGATCTACAAATGGCTGGAGGACCAGCTCGATTGGGACCGGTTCGAGTTCACGTTTGTCGGCAATGCATCGGTGCCTTTCACCCGCATCCGTACGGTTCCGGCCGTGCCCTCGGAGCAACTGGCAGAGATCTTACGCGAGCACGACATCTATATTACCGCGAGTCAGAACGATCCCTGCTCCAATGCCGTCATCGAGGCGTTGGCCTGCGGCCTGCCGGTGCTGTATCGCAACGATGGGGGTCACCCAGAGTTGGTGGGTTACGGGGGATTACCCTTCGCCGAGCAAGAGGACATCGTTCCCCAGCTGGAAACGATGGCAGCGAATTACGAGATGTTTCAGAGATTGATTGCGGTGCCGACCATGGATGAGGTCGCCGAAAGCTATCTCACGCTCTTGAGAGAAGTGGCAGCGTAACCGTGTCTTCGGAGTGTTCGTGGAAGTGACGAACCACATACAACCAGCAGGCCATGTGAGGGGCTTCCGCGAAGCCATTACCGCAATGGCGCGGGTGAACGATGACGCATTTTTCGGCTGGTTCGATCACACGGAAGATACAGAGTCTGCATTCGTAAGAGGAAGTTGGGATTTCATGCTCCATATCGCCCGACCGCTGGCGCCGTGGCTGGCGCGTCCTGAGCAACGGGTAGCCTTGGAGATCGGCCATGGGGGCGGAAGGATCCTCGCCGCAGCCAGCCGGTGTTTTCAGACGGTTATTGGGGTAGACATCCACGACGAGAACGAGAAGGTACAAGCCGCCCTTCGGGCCCGGGGCGTGACCAACGCGCGGCTGATGAAGACCGAAGGGGCGCTCCTACCTGTCGAATCCGAACTGGTCGACTGTGTGTATTCGTTCATTGTGCTTCAACATGTGGAAACATATTCGGTCTTCACACGGTACTTCGAGGAAACGTTTCGCGTATTGAAGCCCGGCGGAATAGCCGTGTTGTATTTCGGACGGCGCTACCGCTGGTCGTTCAATCGCTCGTCCCGGCTATTATACGCCGCCGACCGCCTGATGGAGCCGGTGCTGCTTCGTCACGGCTATGAAGAGCTCCCCGCTCCCGTGAACAGCACGAACCTCAGAGTGTCGCTTCGCCACGCGAAGAGCCTTTCCCGGAGCTTGGGTTTCAGCGTGATGCGTACGCTCGTATCCCGTCGGAGAGTTCCGGACGGTGTCACCCTCTACGGGGGACAGCACGGCCTTGTGCTGAGGAAGCCGCCGTGCGCGCGAAA
>DASTQY010000389.1:0-16280 GCA_035761525.1 Nitrospira sp.
GGGCCCCTTCCAAGAGCAACATCTCGAAGAGCCGTCGATCGTCATGAACGGGTTTCCCCCATTCCTTGTCGTGATAGCGCCGCATGTGAGGCTGTGAACCAGCCCAGGCACACCGACGCTCGATGCGCGTATCTTTAGACATTGTGTTGGATCCCAAGGGAAATCCCTTGCGGTAAGTTCACGAGGACGGTCGACAGCATCGGTTTTCCTGTGCACGCTCCCTGCCGACTGGTCTCTTTCCTAGCGTGAACATTTTCGACTCCATCTTATAGTAGAAAGGACAGTTCGTCTTCGCGACTCAGTCGTCGGGTCTCAAGACACTGGCGAAACAGGTGCAATGAACCTGGTGGTGCGCATAGAAATGAATAGACGGATTGTACCTCGGGTCTCTGCTGTCGCCGATGGCCAGAGGGGTTGGGCATTTCAGCGCAATCCTTCAGACTCCGCAACACCGGGTGATCAATTTGTCGACTCACGAAGGAGGGAAACGATGAAATATCATATGATATCTGCTTGCCTCGCGATGGTTGCGCTCACAGCATGTAGCCATACCATACCTGAGACCTATACCAAACCCCAGGCGCCGCCCCAGTTGGGCAAGACCCCGCCGGTCATTCAACCCGTGAATGCCGCGCAAAAGCAGGCGCAGGCTCCGGAATCGCTGCTCCCCGTCACGATGACGGTTGACCTCACGCCGGTGCAAAAGACCATCCAAGCCGCGCTGCCGGAACGGTTTACCGAAGAAGGTCATCCGTTGGCCAAGGACTATCGGTGGCGTTTCATCCGGGAGGGCGAGCCCCAAGTGCAGATCCAGGACGGTTTGGTGACATTTAGCGCCACCTATCGAGGCGAGATCGAATCCGCTGCTGCCCGCGCCTGCCGACTCGATCCCTTATACCCGGTTCTCGAAGGAACAGGAAGGCTCGAGTTGCATGAGCAGGACCAGGGGCTGCTCGTCACCATGAGTCAGCCGCAGACGTCGATGAGTTTGAAGCCGGAAAGCGATACGAAGTGCAATATGTTCAACCTGCCGGTCAAAGATCAGTTGGCCGAACTCTTCAAACAGGAATCGGTGAAACAACACATCACGCAGTCGCTCGAGCAGGCCGGCTATGTCATTCCGTTGAATTTAATTTGGGACCGACTACAAGAACCCCTGCCGGTCAGTTCGGGGAATACCAAACTTTGCCTCTACGGGAAAGCCAAGGACTTTGCCATCGGCTCCCTCAAAGGTCCGGTGCAGAATACGACCATCACGGGCGTCGCCCGGCAAACACCGGTCGCGCTCTTCCAGACCCCTTGCCAAAAACCAACCAACGCACCGTTGAAGGTGCATATGGACACGGCCGCAACGGCCATGCAGGAAGGTCAGCCCTACAGAATCCTCTTGAGCGTGCCGGTTCCCTACGCCGTCCTCAATCAGCAACTCCAGGAGCGGTTGTACCATCAGGGAGTGAAGCTTCCGACCACCTTCGACAATGACCTGACGATCGAACGGGTGACCGCCTCTGACGTCAGCGGTCGGACGCTGTTCGCCGTCGAAACCAGCGGGGACACGAAGGGGACGCTCTACTATTGGGGCACGCCTCAGTTGGAGCAAGAGGGGAATATGATCACGCTCCCTGATCTCCAAATCGCCAACGAAACAAAGATTGCGCTCGAAGAGATTAAGTCCGGCTATTGGCAGATGGTGGATGATCAACTGAAGCCGCGCTTGCGACAGGCCTCAACCCTCGATCTCTCACAGCGGATCGGAACAATGAGGAGTGCGCTGAGCGGCCAACATAAATCCGGAAGCTTGGCCATGGATCTGCTAGTCCCCAAGCAGGAAGCGGGACAGGTGGTGTCGACCAAGGATGCGCTCGTTGCCGACGTGTTCCTGGAAGGGACCGCGAGCGCCGCAGGACGCCTGCCCGTCAAGCAAGCTTCACGCAGTGACATTGATCAGAGTCATCCGGTGGGCACGGACCGAACTCCGGCGGCGGAGGCTGCGCCAAAAGCCGCCCGTAATCCCGACGAAGATCGGCGCTAACAGAATGTCTGGCCGCTTTCGGCCGGCCTAAGCGGCCAGACGTTTCGCTGTCGCACACAGCCTACATATTTGAGAAGTCCTGCAGGCTGTCGAAAAAGCGCTCACCGGCCCAACCCCGGCGCACCAGAACGCGCCGTTTCCGCGCACAGGGCCGCAGTGAACGCGAAGGCGAGGCGTGTGCGTTTCGGTATCGAGCTTTGCGAGCTTTGATGGATGCGAGAACGCCGCTGGACGTTATTCACATGCCTGCGACTACCATGCATAGGCTTCCGGCGCCGGACCGCCAGGGCCCGGAAAGATCGCATCCAGCCGCTTGAGTGTCTCGGTAGCCAACGTCAGATTCATCACCCGCATCGTACTCGCCAGTTGCTCGAGCGTGCGCGGCCCGATGATTGGCGAGGTCACCGCCGGCTGATGCAGCAGCCACGCTAATGCCACGTCGGCCGGCCGTTCACTGAGTTCCTGACACAACTTCTCATAGGCCTCCAATCTCGGCCGATACTTTTCCACCTCCTGCTGCACATCCTTGTCGGCACGGCGGCCCACGGTGGCGGGCGTCAACGCACCGGCCAGCAATCCCCTGGCAAGCGGGCTCCAGGGAATCATACCGATGCCATAGGCTTCACAGGCCGGAAGCACTTCAAGCTCGATCGTACGTTCATTCAAATTGTACAGACTTTGTTCGGAGACGATCCCCAGGAAGTGACGGCTGCGCGCGAGTTCTTGGGCCTGCGCAAGTTGCCAGCCGGCGAAGTTGCTGGTCCCAACATAAAGAATCTTCCCTTCACGAACCAGTAGCTCCATCGCTTGCCAAATTTCTTCCCACGGCGTGTCGCGGTCGACATGGTGCATCTGATAGAGATCGATACAGTCGGTCTGCAGACGGCGCAGGCTCGCCTCGCAGGCGCGTTTGATGTGCAGTGCCGACAGACGGGCTTGGTTCGGCCAATCGCCCATCCGCCCATACAGCTTCGTCGCCAACACGACCTTTTCCCGACGGCCGCCGCCTTGCGCGAACCAACGACCGATAATCTGTTCGGTCCAGCCTTCCCCGACTTTCCACCCATAGACGTTCGCCGTGTCAAAAAAATTTATGCCCAGCTCAAGAGCCCGATCCATGATGGCCGCGCTGTCGGCTTCTGTCGTCTCGGGGCCGAAATTCATCGTGCCGAGGCACAGCCGGCTCACCTTCACGCCTGATCGACCCAGGTGAACATATTGCATCAAGACTCCTGCTGCGACAAGGCGTGTTAAAGTCCGATCGTTTCGATCCGCTGCAGCTCGTCCGGCGTAAGCGTAAAACGGTCGCACTGCAGATCCGCCGTCATATGCTCACGATTCGTCGTGCCGGTCAGGGGCAGCATGCCGACCTGCATCGCGAAGCGAAACACAATCTGGGCCACGCCGGTACCATACTTCTCCGCCATAGCGCGAATGCCCGGGTCGGCAAACACTTCCCGATTGGCCGTCAGCAGAGAAAAACCCTGATACACGATCTGTTGGGTCCGGCACAGATCACGTACTGCCTTGTCCCATCCGAACGCGGCGTAGCAGCGGTTTTGGACCACCATCGGCCGATGTGTCGCCCGTTCACACAACAGTGCCAGCTGGCTGGCCGTCACATTGCTCACGCCGATGAGCTTGGTCTTGCCGCTGGCATACAATGACTCAATGGCCGACCACACTTCCCAATCTTCCGGCCCCAATCCGCCGCGAGAGTACGGCCCGTGGAGGACATAGGAGTCGAGGTAATCCGTGCGCAGGTGGGTGAGTGAACTCTCGAACGATTGCCGGACTTGCGTCGTAATCGGCGCTCCGGCGTCGTAGGGAGTCCGATGGTCCTGCCCATTGACGGGCGTGAATTTCGTTTGGAGAAATAACCGGTCTCTCGTATGCCCGCCTTGCGCCACGCTCAATAAGGCCTCGCCCACCCGCGCCTCGTCGTAATGGATGAGCTGGTTGGCAGTATCGATGGCCGAAAAGCCGGCGGTGATGGCTTCAATGACGAGCTGGGTCGTCGCCTCCTTCTTCCAGGCCGTTCCATACATGAAGGCCGGCATTGGCACGCCATTGTATGCGGAAAGCGTCATCGCTCCATGTGCTCCAACTGGGACAGTATGATCACCACTCGTTGAATGTGAGAGAGTACCTTGCCCACCATACACAGATTCCTGTCGCAGTCTCAATGACGGAATTGGTACAGTGCCTCGGATGGAGCCTGAGAGTCAGATCGTCGAGTTGCGGTTCAGCTATCGTTACACGAAGCAACACACCTGGGTGGTGCAGGCCGTGAATGGATTCCTGTCGGCCTATTTCATGGAGCAGCCCGGCTTTCGCGTCCAGCGACATTTTGACGAGCTGGAATCCGGCATGCATGTCTGGCTCTGCGAAGTGCCGGCGACCATGAAGATGACCCAGCTGCTCAAACGTCTGAGGGCGGACATTCCGCCCTTTCGCCAAACGGAGACACGGTCTTCCACCGACAGCTGTGCACAGTATGTCATCGACTCAATAGAACCCGACTCGTCAGCATAAGACCTCTTCGCGAAAATTTCTCCGAGACCTGTTCAAACCGGCGGACAAGAGTATACTAATGTAAAAGGGAGGCTTGGGCGATGCATCGGGTCCTGGTCCTCGGCGCGGGGAAGATCGGCTCGCTGGTCGCCTGCCTGCTATCACAACAGGGGGCCTATGAGGTCCACCTCGGGGACGTGACGCTCGATGCACCGAAGCATCTGGTGGAAGACCTCGGCCTCTCCCGTATCACCCCTGCCGTACTCGATGTGCGCCATCCCGATACCGTCGAGACGTATCTATCCGCTCACCCGGTCGATGCCATCATTTCCAGCCTCCCGTACTTCTGTAATCCCACCGTCGCGGCGCTTGCTCTGAAGCATGGGTGCCATTATTTCGACCTGACGGAGGACGTGGAGGTCACGAATCACATCCGCGCCCTGAGTGCAGGAGCAGCACGCGCCTTCATGCCACAGTGCGGCCTGGCACCCGGGTTTATCAGCATCGTGACACACGAACTCATGACCCATTTCGAAACGTTGGATCACGTCAAAATGCGCGTCGGCGCCCTGCCTGTTCATCCCAGCAACGCGCTGAAGTATTCGCTGACCTGGTCGACGGATGGCCTGATCAACGAATACGGCAATCTCTGTTACGGAATCGAAGACGGCCGAAAGATTCCACTCCAGCCTTTGGAAGGCTACGAAACCATCGAGCTCGACGGATTGTTATACGAGGCATTCAATACTTCAGGAGGATTGGGGACGCTCGCCGACAGCTCGGTCGGCTCGGTGAAGACCATGAATTACAAAACGCTTCGTTACCCCGGTCATTGTGAAAAAATCCAGCTCCTGATGAAAGACCTCAAGCTCAACGAGGATCGTAAGACACTCAAGCGTGTCCTGGAGCATGCCATACCGCAGACGCTCCAGGATGTCGTGCTGATCTATGCGTCGGTCACGGGCACGAAGCACGGCGAGTTTTTCGAAGAGAACTACGTCAAGAAAATCTATCCTCAATGCATCAAGGGCAAATTATGGTCGGCCATTCAGGTCACCACGGCCTCGAGCGTGTGTTGCGTCATGGACATTGTTCTGAGCAATGGGGCGGCCTACCAGGGCTTCGTCACGCAGGAATCCATCGGGCTGCAGGACTTTTTGGCCAACGACTTCGGAGCGTGTTTCCGATGAGCACCGTGCACGCAGCGCTAAAAGATTTGGGAATCCAGGCCGTCAGCTCCGGCGGCAGCACGGGCAAGCACTGGTGGTCGGACCATGCGACCGGTTCCCTGATCCAGTCCGTGAACCCGGCGACCGGTGAAGCCATCGCTGCGGTCCGTTCATGCTCGGCAGCCGACTACGAACACATCGCGACTCAAGCACGTGACGTGTTTGCCACATGGCGCATGGTACCCGCTCCGAAACGAGGGGAACTCGTTCGTCTCATCGGACAAGCCTTGCGGAGCAAGAAGGATCAACTCGGCACACTCGTGTCCCTTGAAGTCGGCAAGATCAAGGCCGAGGGAGACGGAGAAGTGCAGGAGATGATCGACATGGCCGACTTTGCCGTCGGGCAATCACGCATGCTGTATGGCGCGACGATGCAGTCCGAGCGACCGTCTCATCGCATGAGCGAGCAGTGGCATCCGCTCGGTCCCGTCGGGGTCATCACGGCGTTCAATTTTCCGGTCGCTGTGTGGGCATGGAATGCATTCCTCGCCGCCATCGCTGGTGATCCGGTCATCTGGAAACCCTCGCCCAAGGCGCCGCTGTGCGCGATTGCCACCCAGCAGATTTGTAACCAGGTCATGGAACAACAAGGGTATTCCGGGATCTTCTCGCTGTTCATCACCGATCAAGCGCCGCTTGCGGAAACCATGGTTCGGGATCCGCGCTTGCCATTGATCTCGTTTACGGGGTCCGTACCGGTCGGCCGACACGTGGCGTCCATCGTCGGGCAACGGTTGGGTCGGACGCTGCTCGAGCTCAGCGGCAATAACGCCGTCATCGTGGATCACAGTGCAGATCTCGACCTGGCGGTACGGGCGATTGTCTTTGGAGCGGTCGGAACGGCTGGCCAGCGCTGCACCACCACGCGGCGTCTGCTCGTGCACGAGTCATGCGCTGACGCACTCCTTGACCGGCTAGTGAAAGCCTATAAGCAGGTGCGCATCGGCAATCCATTGGATTCCGACGTCCTACTCGGGCCGCTCATCGATCACGTGGCCGTCGAAGCCTACCGCTCGGCCATCGACGAAATCAAAAAGGAAGGCGGAGAGATCCTTTACGGCGGCCGTGTCCTGACAAGACCCGGCTATTTCGTGGAACCGACAATCGTCCGGGCGCAGCCCCACTGGCCGCTTTTGCAACGGGAAACTTTCGCTCCCATCCTCTATGCGATGACCTTCCGGACGCTCGATGAGGCCATCGCCATCCAGAATGGGGTCCCGCAAGGTTTGTCGTCCGCCATGTTTACGAACAATCTGCTCCACAGCGAGCGCTTCCTGTCGGGGTCAGGGAGTGATTGCGGCATCGCGAATATCAATCTCGGCACCTCGGGTGCCGAGATAGGCGGCGCATTCGGTGGAGAGAAGGAAACGGGCGGCGGTCGCGAAGCGGGGTCTGACGCGTGGAAAGCCTACATGCGGCGTCAGACCAACACGGTAAATTGGGGCACGGATCTGCCGCTCGCTCAGGGCATCAAGTTCGGATGATCGGCCTTTTGGCAAAAGGACACTGTCATGGAGACAAATCGCGAACTCGATGGGTTACTGGAACGGATGGTGGTGGAATACGTCGCCCGCAACCGGGCGGCCAAGATCCTCAAAGGTCTGCTCGACGAGGCCGGAATCGGGTTTTACCCTGTCGTCGACCACGTCACCTTACGCACGATGGATATCGACCGGCGAGCCGAACCCTTCCTGGCACTCGGCTACGCCTATGATGAAACGCTTAATTACGACGATTGGTACGCGAAGGTCTATCGCAAAGCCGGCTATCCCGCCTTGTTCGTGGATCAGGCGTACGCGGATGCCCGCGGGAAGACCAGTATCATCCCCGGTTGGGTCGCCGCGTTCGGAGACCAGATCTTTCACCATATTGCCGTGCGGGTCGAGGACATCGATAAGGCGGTGAACCGGCTCAAGACGAACGGAGTGGTGTTCGCGGGGCAAATCGTCGGCCCGGCGGGCGGCCAGTTACGGCAGATTTTTTCGGCCCCTGAAGTCGTCGATGGGCAGCCCTTCACCGTGCTGGAACTCGCCGAACGACACCGTGGCTACTTAGGATTTCTGCCGCCCCAGGCCGATAGCCTGATGAAATCAACGGCCCCTCAATAAATGTTACGGGGCCTCTCGACTATTCCCCGCCTGCGCCGCTGCGTCTGAGTTCTGCAAGAACGTCGGGCCCTCGATCGGAAGCCGGATCTCGAACGTGGTCCCCTGCCCAGGCTCGCTTTCGACGGTGATCTGTCCTCCGTGCATGTCGACCACTTCCTTGATGATCTTTGTGCCCAGTCCGGTCCCACCGGCCTTCGTACTCACTAACCGATACGTGAAGAGATTATCGCGCATGTCTGCGGGCATTCCGACCCCCGTGTCGGAGATCCAGAGCGTCACGCAGTCGTCACCGGCAGAGGCAGCTCCCTTGATCGTGACTGAGCCTTTAGGCGGCACTTCCGGGATGGCGTTATTCACCAGGTTGTACAGCAGTGAATACAAACGCGCCTCGTCTCCCACAATCGGCGGTAAGGTGTGCAGCCCTTCCGTCTTCAAGACGACCTGTTTGCGTTCGGCCGGGGCGCGCAACGATTTCACAACACTGTCTGCGATCTTTCCGATCAGACAGGATTCAAATTTTTGAGAGACCCGTGTGAGCGCTGCGTAATCCGCGATGGCTTTCATGCGGTCCTGAATCCGCCGTGACGTATTGCGAAACATGGTAATGACTTCATCGCAGGCGAGGTGGCTTTGCTCAGCCTGAGCCGGCGCCAGCGTCGGAAGATGTTTGAATACATCATCGATCTCTTCCGCGAGAAGGTCGGTGCCGGCGACGAGGGGCATCAAGAGATTCTTGACGTCATGGGTAATTTCACCCATCAAGCGCGTGATCTCGACCCGTTGCCCCATGCGTGCAACGAGTGTCGTCACCGTCTGATCAATCTGTCCCTGTTCGAACGGCTTCGTAATGAAATCGACGGCGCCTTCTTTCATTGCCTCCACGGCGAGGCGGATCGTGCCGTAGGCGGTCACCACGACGACCGGGAGATCCGGCCACCGTTTTCTGACGATCTTGAGCGCCTCGATGCCATTCAGACGCGGCATCGAGACATCGAAGAACGCCAGGTCAAGGGCGTGCGACTCGACGGCGGCCAAGGCCGCCTGACCGTCTGCTGCCGTCACCACATCGTGGCCCAACCAACGAAGCCGCTCAGACAGGCTCATGACAATATCGGGGTCGTCGTCAGCGACCAGAATGCGAATGCCCATGGCGCTCCCCTTTCAGGTGGTGGATTGAGCAAGAAATGCGCCATTGGTATCGGGCGCCGATGTGACGAGAATTGCAGGAAGAATTCCCGGTGAATCCTGGCGGGGTTGAATCAATTTAGACGAAGATACGGATCAAAATCGATACGCTATCCCATGTCCTTCAACACGTGGTCCGGATTGCGGTCTCGTGCAATCGTTTTCATGAGAGGATCCCCGAACAAGACGACCACCCGGCCACGCTGATCCTTGACGATCATCGATGCGGACGGAGCCTTGAAGGTGGCAGGGTCGCCCTCCAACCACGCACTACACGTGAACGGCAAGGTATCGAGCACCGTCTCGACGCGATACTCATGACGCAGGCGATACTGCAGGACGTCGAACTGAAGCCGGCCGACCGCAGCCACGAGTGATTCCAAGTCATTGATGCTGCGCATGATCTGCACTGTCCCTTCCTGGGCCATCTGCTCCATTCCCTTGTCGAACGACTTCCGCTTGCCGACATCGGTCGGACGAATGCGCGCAAAAATCTCCGGTTGAAATTGCGGCAATGGTTTGAAACGAACCCCCCCCGTAACGGAAATGGTGTCGCCGATGGCGAAGACACCGGGATTGATAATGCCGATGATGTCGCCAGGGAATGCCTCTTCGACCGTGCTGCGCTCTTGTGCGACGAGACTGTGAGGCCGGGATAGACGTACGTCACGACCAAGACGATGATGTTTCACCACCATGTCCCGCTCGAACCGCCCTGAGCAGACGCGGAGAAAGGCGGTGCTGTCCCGGTGCTTGGGGTTCATGTTGGCTTGGAGCTTGAAAACGTAGGCACTGAACGGTTGGTCGATCGGATCAATGGAGCGCTCTCCTCCGTCGTCCGTATCCGCCAACCGGGCACCGGGAGCGGGCGCCAGCTGAACGAAAGCATCCAGAAAGCTCTCGACACCAAAATTCGTCAGCGCCGAGGCAAAAAACACCGGTGTGACCTCCCCGTCTAAGAATTGTTCGTGCGAGAGGGGGTTGCCGGCAATGGTGAGCAGTTCCAGATCATGCTGGACCTGTGCCATCACATCAGGAGAAACACGCCCGCTTCTGGCCAAGTCCTCCAATCCCATCGTCTGCACGTCGACTTTCGTGGCGCCGCCGTGCGCCGTTTTGCTGAATAGCGCGACGCGGTTATCGGCTCGCGTCACGATGCCGGCGAAGTCGCTTCCCGATCCAATCGGCCAATTGACGGCGCTGGCATGAATCGTCAATGCCTGTTCGACTTCCGTCATCAAGTCCAAGGGCGGACGGCCCGGTAAATCCATCTTGTTCACGAGCGTCAGAACCGGAATGCGACGCAGCCGGCAGACGGCAAAGAGCTTGCGCGTTTGGGCTTCGACACCTTTTGCCGCATCGATGACCATGATCGCGCTGTCTGCGGCCGTGAGGGTCCGGTAGGTGTCTTCAGAAAAGTCTTGGTGGCCCGGTGTGTCGAGCAGATTGATAATGGCCTCTTTGTAGGGGAACTGCATCGCTGAGGCCGTGATGGAGATGCCCCGCTCCTGCTCCATACCCATCCAGTCGGAGGCGGCCGTTTTTCCACCTTTGCGCCCCCGAACCATGCCGGCGGTCCGAATCAGGCCGGAGTACAAGAGGAGCTTTTCCGTGAGGGTCGTCTTCCCGGCATCCGGGTGGCTGATAATGGCAAATGTCCGTCGCTTGGCAGTGGCAACCGCCAACTCGTTGCGCTCAGTCGTATCGGTGCGCATCACGGCGCGCAGCATAACACATCCCTGTGAGGAGGCGGGAGGCGGACAGAGGAAACGCCTCTAGCCTTGGACGACGCGGTTGACAGAACCGATCGTATGGAAGAGGATACCGCCTATCCGCACCCAATGAGGCCGTACATGGAGCCGAGGATCGTCTTCGGTGCTGTGATAAGGCTCAGTCGCTCCGGCACAGAATAATGCCCTCACGGGATGAGTCGTCCGTGAGGGCGTTTTCGTTTCAACACCCTTCTCTACAATTGCGTGCTCACCCCTGGACAAGGAGGAGTGTATGAGACTGGTACTCACCCTGTGGCTTGCCTTGTGCGCCTGGTGGCCAACCCTCGCCCTTGCCGAAGGCGCGGGTGGGGGTTATCGAGGCATCGGTTCCATCTACTACACGTTCATCTGGGCCGTGCTTTGCTACGGCTTGTACGATACTTTCGGGAAAACCGTAACGTATACGGCGCACCGATTTTGGCCGTGGCAGCCTACCTCGCTCTCCCTCCCGGGTAGGCGGATGTCCCCGGGCCCTGACGAATGCAGCCTGTCAGGGCCACCGCACCATGAACACCTGTTCAATTGCCGAGAGGAAACCTTCGCTCATTGAACTTGCATCCGGGATCGTGAGTAGCTGAGCACATCTCGGAAGGGCGTCTGGCTTCACCATAAGTGAGCAAAAGAGGAAGCGTGTGTCTCGCGGTCGGATTCGCCCATCGGCGGCCTGGACTAGGCCAATACCTCGTTGCTGCCAGCGGGGAGACTCTCTAGAGTTCTCTACTAAGATTGACGAGGTGCTCATGAACGTCTTGCTCGTGCATCCCGGCCCACTCATGTACACGAAAATATACTTGCGACTCGAACCGCTGGGGCTGGAGCTCGTCGCCTCAGCGGCACGGGCGCTCGGTCACCGCGTGACAATGCTCGATCTGCAAGTGGAGTCGTCCAACGACTACGTCCGCCTACTGCGCGAACACTGTCCCGACGCCGTCGGCTTTTCGTGCAATTACCTGGCGAACGTGCCGGAAGTCGTGAATTTGGCCAAACTCGCCAAACGCTCGCTCCCCCGCTGTGCGGTATTCGTCGGCGGTCATAGTGCATCATTCGTCGCGGATGCGCTTCTCGTTCATGGCGAAGGAGCGATCGATTGCGTGTTGAAGGGCGAAGGGGAGACCGCCATCGGCCCTGTGCTTGCTGCGCTCGCCGATCGGGACAACCCGCCGGGTGTGATTCCTGGCGGCATCACGACCGCGGGCGAGGGACCACCGGTCCGAATGCTCGAGCACCTCGACGCTCATCGGCCTGCCCGCGACTTGCTCCGCCACCGCAGGAAATACTTTATCGGCGTCTTGGATCCTTGCGCCTCAATCGAGTTCACCCGTGGCTGTCCATGGGACTGCTCTTTTTGCAGCGCGTGGACCTTTTACGGTCGCAGCTATCGCGTCCGTACGCCCGAAGCGATTGTTGAAGACCTGGGGACGGTCCGCGAGCCCGGCGTCTTTATCGTCGATGACGTCGCATTTATCCAGGCCAAACATGGTTTGGCCATTGGCGAGGCAATCGCCCGGCGAAGCATAAAGAAACGCTATTATCTGGAAACACGAGGCGACGTGCTCTTGCGAAACAAAGAAGTCTTCCGTATGTGGAAGACCCTTGGACTCGCCTATATGTTTATCGGCATCGAGGCAATCGACGAGGAAGGGCTGGCACAGCACCGGAAACGCATTACGCTGAGCAAGAATTTTGAGGCGCTTGAATTCGCGCGCTCCCTCGGGATCACGGTCGCCATCAATCTCATCGCCGATCCGTCCTGGGATCGCCGCCGTTTCGAGATCGTGCGCCAGTGGTGCCTCGAAATCCCGGAAATCGTCAATATTAGTGTCAACACTCCCTATCCCGGCACGGAGACCTGGCATACGGAAGCCAGGCACGTCACGACACGGGATTACCGGCTCTACGATATTCAGCACGCCGTCCTCCCCACTCACCTGCCACTGCCTGAGTTCTATCATGAACTCGTGCAGACGCAGCAGATTCTCAATCGTAAACACTTGGGTTGGAATGCCTTGAAGTCGACCGCCCGCATCGCCGCAGGCCATTTACTCCGAGGGCAGACAAATTTCGTGAAGATGCTGTGGAAATTCAACAGCGTCTACGATCCTCGTCTCCAACTGGCGGATCACGCGCGTCCGGTGCTCTACGAAATGCCGCTGCCCCCCAAGCGGACATCCGGCATGCAGACGGACTTGCTCTATATCCACCGCGCACGGGGCCGCGCTGGCCGTGTCTTGGACGACGCCACGGAGCAATTCGTCGAAACGACGCGCATGGGAACGACCGCCTGACTGTGTGCCGTCATACGGTCGAGCGAAACCCGCGCCCTCACGAACGTTGCCCGGCCTGACCTTGCCACAGCATGTCATAGCCCAGCTCCTTGGTTTCCACACACATGGCGGCAAGGGCGGAGAATTTTTTGGTGAACAGCTCGTTCGCGTGAGAGCGCTCATGATCCTCGAACGATCTCCAGTAGGTCACAATCACGTAATGATCCTCTGCGGTCTTCGATGACGAAAGTGAACCCTCCTCCGAGACAAAACCGGAAAATTTGAAAACCTGCCCCGCGAGAAACCCGCCTTTGTCTCCACCGTACGTGTCTTTGACGACGCTGCACAGCTCGCCAACGGCCAATTCGATATCCTCGAAGGTGACGCCGGGTTTGAGCGTAACCGTATTGAACAACATTTTGGCTCCGAATGGCAGTGTGATGGGTCCGAACATGATAATTCCTCTCCTCTCATTCAGGCCGTTAGGCGTGCACGCGACGCTCGCCGATCCCGAGGCGTACCGCCTCAATGTCCAATTCATGCTCCAGACGGTGGAGGACTTCGTCGCTGATCGTCCCGTCATTCCGCATACCGATTAATGCCATCCGTTCGGCAGTAAGCGTCTCATGACGGAGGCGCCGAAAGGCTTCGGCTGACTCCAGCGAACATTCCGGATCCACGTGGCCGTTACCTCCAAAGCGTTGCATCCGGCGGCCATAATGGTCTCGCAGCCGTTCAACCTGCTCTCCGATGGACCAGGACTCGTCAGCCAATGCCTCCAACCGTGTCAGGGCCATCGTGGCCGCATGTTCGCGCGCGAGCATTTCCTCCTGCTCGAACCCTCGATCCTCTTCAAGATGCAAGGCCCGGATGAGGGGGGTGAGCGACAGCCCCTGCAGCACCAGTGTGACCAGGATCACCGTAAAACTGATGAGGATGATTTCCGCTCGGAAGGGCAGCGGTGTTCCGGCTGCGGTGGCGACCGGCAACGCGAGGGCCGCGGCAAGGGTGACAATGCCGCGCATGCCCGTCCAGGCGACCAGAAAGATGTTCGGCCAGGCAGGAAGCGGATCGCGCGCCCGCAGCGACGCGCTCAACCAGCGTGGAATCAGCGCAGCGAGCGGCACCCAGCCAAGACGGACAACGATGGCCGTGAGGCTGACGACGATGCCGGTCAGGAGAACCGGGGCTAGGCCGCCCGGGGGAATCGCCTGGCTCAACGCACGAAGTTCCAAACCGATGAGGATGAAGATGAATCCGTTCAACACAAACACGAGCACATCCCAGACCGCGCGGCCTTGAATCCTGGTGATCGGCGACACGGCGGCACTGAAATGCTGTCGAAGATGCAAGCCCCCCGCCACACAGGCCAAGACGGCCGACGCATGAACCTGTTCCCCCAATACCCACGCTACATATGGAGCGAGCAGCGTAATGGCAATTTCCGTAAAGCTGTCATGAGTAGCACACAACGCCCAGCGTGCGGCGATGCTCACGGCGATTCCTATCGCGACCCCGACGCTGGCCGCAAACACAAACGTCACGAGTCCTTCTCCAGGAACGAAACTCCCTCCGATCGCGACCCCCACTGCCATCCGATAGACGACCAATGCGGTCGCATCGTTGACCAGACTTTCGCCTTCGAGAATCGTGACCACCCGACGAGGGATGCGCAGCCGCTTTCCGATCGCGGTGGCCGAGACCGCGTCCGGTGGTGACACGATAGCGCCAAGCGCAATCGCCTCCGCCCATCCCATGCCGGGCAGCAGCCAGCGCGCCACGATCGCCACCGCGCCGCTTGTCACAACCACTAACCCGATCGCGAGCAGCGAAATCGGCCGGAGGTTGCGACGAAACTCCCGCCAGGACGTGAAATATGCGGCCGCCCACAAAATCGGCGGGAGAAAGACCAGGAAGACGAGATCCGGATTCAAGGTGACTGTCGGGACGCCCGGTATAAGGCTTAGGATCAATCCGCCGATGACCAGGAGGATGGGATAAGGTACCACCACAATCTTCTGCGCGATCGTCGTAAGAGCGAGCACGACGCCCAGCAGAAGAATGACGATTTCGAGCTGGTGCAATCCTTCCATAAGAGTCTCGACAATCAGCTTGGAGCGCTGTGCGTGAGTAGGCTACGTGGGAGGCCTCGAGGAGTCAATCTGGCCCGAGAAAGGAGAGAGTACCGCTCGATGAATAGAGCAATGCCGGGCAGGCATGAGTCACAAGCTGCCAACACGGTCAAGGGCGATCAGCGGACAGGCGGTCCGGTGTCGGGAATCTGAAGGGTGATAGAAACTGCCGGCCCTTCAGGCGGAACCTGCGCCAAAATCTTGTCCCCCGTCTTCAGTCGCCCGGACACGCCCTGGATCTTCGTGTCGGCGGTCACTCGGATGCGTACCTCCCGGCCGGAGATGTCCTTCACGACCAGTTCCTCTCCTTCCCAATATAAGACATCGCCCTTAACCTCCCTGCCGGCGGTCGCCTGAGATGGTTCCGCGAAAGCCGAGTCAACCGTTCCGGCACACAACAGCCATAACAGCAACGCGAGTGCCATAGGCTATCCTCCTCCCTGGTTTCAGCCTAGCAATCATTCCTACCCTTGTCAGTTTACTGGGATAAACCTCTGTGCGCAATTGCAGGTCAGGGAACCCTCGAAGCAAATCTAGGGAAAGGACGAGAGCCTCAGTGGCGCAAAAAGAGCGATTGTTCAGCATGCAATCCCCTATACCAAGCGGCATGACCTGCTGGCTTCTCCTGAGCGTCGGTGTACTGCCTGCTGCGGCGCAGTCCGATCGCTTTGGCGGACCCGTAGAATTCCGTTCTCCCGATCGCCCGATCAGCGCCCCGACGCTCCGCTTTCCTGAAGCCGCGGGTCTGTCCTCAGATTCAAGCAAGCTCTCCAGTACCTCCACTACCGGTATGTCGGCCCCTGAGAACGTGCTCAAACACATCGATATCGAATTGGGTCGAACGCTGAGTAGATCCGAACCCGGCCGGCGAGGTCCACCGGATAAGACCGACGACCAGCGTGAAGAGCGCGCGCAGGCGAAGGGCACGTTCAAGTAACGGTGCTGTGTACACACCCCAACATCTCTGGAAGGTCTTCACTCGTGACACGCGTGAGCTGTTCGATCGGCTGTGATCGCCTCGGACACCCTCGATTCAGTGAACGA
>DASTQY010000390.1:0-3076 GCA_035761525.1 Nitrospira sp.
CTCTTCATCGATCAGGCGAAATCGGGCGATCCGCAGATGGACGGTGTGGCCTGCTCCCAATGTCACCTCATCAAGCAGGTGGATCGCACCAAACAGCCGCCGGAGCCGAAGTATGAGCCGGCCGGCAGCAAAACGCTCTACGGGCCATATAAGGATTTTGCGCAAAATCTTGCCCACCAGTCGTTGGAGTTAGGACTGTTCCGAAAGTCCGACCTCTGCTTGAACTGTCATCAGGCGGTGCCGTCGGCGGCAAACTTGGGCAAATCGAACGATTTGCTCGGCAACTGGGATCAGAGCAAGGCGATCAAGTCAGGCAAGGAATGCCAGTCCTGCCACATGCCCGAGCAGACCGGCGAATCGGCCAACGGGGAAAAGAAACGCACCGTGGCCAATCATACATTCCCAGGTCGCATCGGCAAGCTGCGCCAGGAAGCGGCGAAGCTTGATGTCGAGACAAAGATTGAGGGAGAGAAAACGACCGTCGTGCTGAAGGTCCAGAGCCTCGTCCCCCACAATCTGCCGACGACCCATCCGGCTTGGGCGAGCGTCGTGCTGCAACTGGATATCAAAGGCAAGAATTTGAAGACGGTGTTTTCTGACAAGCGCGTGTATGGCAGAGTTTTTCAGGACGCCAAAGGGCAGAAGACGGTCTTCGACTTCGAAGCCGTGAAGGTGCTGGAAGATACCGTCTTGAAGCCCGAAGAGCTGCGCGTCGAAACTTTTACGTTCCCCACTCCGAAGGACACGCGAACGTTTGACGTGGAAGCCACGCTCAGCTATGCGCCGGTCAGCGGGCCGGCATCCTTCTTACAGCGCATCGAAGCCGAGTCTTCCAAGGGGTCTTCAGACCCGGTGTTCCAACCAATCGACATCGTGAAGAAAACCGAAAACATTCCCGTCAACAAGTAGTCTGTCTGCCCAGGCTGCTTCTCCAATTTGTCTTTCCAAACAATGAGTTGGGAGCCAGGCTCCTTCAAAGCGTGAGCTAGGGAACCCGGCCCTGGCGGCCGGACAGAGGGGGGAGTAGGCTGTCCCCATGCGTCTCAGTAAGACATCGGTGATCGTGGTCGGCGCTGGCCTGGCCGGACTTTCCGCTGCCGTCCGGTTGATGAAGGATGGGGCGCACGTGACGGTCGTGGAGGCGCGGGACCGCGTGGGCGGAAGGGTGCTGACGATCCGCGACGCCTTTGCCAGAGGCCAGCATGCGGAGGCGGGAGGCGATTTTATCGACGACAGCCAGGAAGACATCAGGCGGCTCGCGGACCAGTACGGCCTGACCGTGCGCACGATTCTGCGCCAGGGATTTTCCTTCGTGCGCGACAAGGGGAAAGGGCAAATCCACGGCCGTCCATTGAAGGGAGAGAGGGCGTGGAAGCCGATCGTCGACCGCGCCAAGCCACTGATCGAGGCCTATCGGCGGGCGGAGCAACGGTGGGAGAGCGCCGTCGTCAGAAGCATGGCGCAGCGATCGGTCGCTCAATGGCTGGATGAAATCGACGCCGATGGGAACATGCGGGCGATGGTTCGCGGCCTGCGCGGGTTCTTCCTCGCCGATCCCGAGGACCTTTCGCTTTTGGTCCTGATTGAACAGCTTGCATCCGAAGCGCCGGGACAGGAAGCGATGGGACGCATTGAAGGGGGGAACGATCGATTGCCGAGGGTCATGGCCGTGGAATTGGGCGAGTCGTTGCACCTTAACACGGCTGCCCGCGCGATCCACGACGATCAGCCGTTCGCGCACGTGACGGTCGAAAGCGCCGGCGGCGATCGGACGCAGATCAAGGCAGACTATGTCATTGTCTCCGTGCCGGCCACTGCGCTTCGCGCCATTGAGATCACCCCAGACCTGCCGCTTGAGCAGGCGAAAGTCTTCGAGCGATTGAAGTACGGCCGGGTCACCAAGAGTCTGCTGCAATTCGACCGGCGTTTCTGGAAGCGCAAGGGCCGTTCTCCTGCCTATGGCACCGACGCCCCGACCGGCGCCATCTGGGACGCCAATGAAGAGCAGCGAGGCTCCGCGGGGATCCTGACGCTTA
Source organism: Nitrospira sp. (assembly GCA_035761525.1). Lineage (GTDB taxonomy): Bacteria > Nitrospirota > Nitrospiria > Nitrospirales > Nitrospiraceae > Nitrospira_C. Next base: position 2,037 of record DASTQY010000390.1, read on the forward strand.
TGGCTGGCGGTCAGGCGAGCGAAGACACCCAAAAGATCTTGGCCCAGGACGGCGTAGAGGGTTTAGTGCGCGCCCTGGAGTGGTTGAAGCCGGGAGATGCCGAGCTGCTGCACAGCCATCATGTGATGTGGGAGCACGATTCGTGGTCCCAGGGCGGCTATGCCTATTTCGATCCTTCCTTCGATCCGGCCTGGCGCCCTTGGCTGGCCCGTCCACACGGGCGGCTGCTGTTTGCCGGTGAACACACCAGCATCAAATGGCAGGGCTATATGAACGGGGCGGTAGAAAGCGGTCTCCGCGCCGCGGCGGAAGTGTGGGCGCTCGCGGCCGCTGGCAACCGTCGCGCCTCCTAGCCTGCGCTATTCGTAGACAATCCTCGAACCCGGCGACTTCATCTTGAAGATCTGAAGCGCGTTGTAGATACCTTTGGCAGGATGGTTGAGGATCAGGCGTGAGTTGGTGATGTGTGTATCGAGCAGTTCGTATTGCCCGCCGCTGTAGTAGAGATCGCAATCATCGATGTTGCAATTCTTGTAGACGTGGTTGTCCAGCGCCAACTTGGTCTTGCTGAACGTCTGGCCGTCGATGACGATGTAATTCGGCTCCAAGCCCATCCGGTTTCTCCCGCGCGGACTATAACAAAGTCTTCTCCGCTCCGCAAACGCGTGACTGCTGCGATTGCGCCTTTTCTTTCACCTTTTCCTAGGGTATTCTTCGGCATGCCCATGCCGGAACGACTGTGCAGCCGACCTCTGCCATGGCAGCTTTGGGTAGGACTCCTCGCCCTGACAGGCTGTGCGGAAGTGAGTCCGAATGCCTCCGAGCCGTTCCCTGCCCAGCGGGCCCTGGTCGGCGCGACCGAACAGGTGCTCCTCGCCTGTGCCGGCCAACCGGTTATCCGACGCACAAAAGGTGAGGAGGTGCTCTTCATCTACTATCGGGAGGCCTCGCAGTTCGAGGAATCGTTTGGCGGCTCGAAAAGCAGTTTTCCCATGGTGCATCACGGCTGCCGCGCCACGATCAGACTTCAGCAGGACCGC
>DASTQY010000391.1:0-2160 GCA_035761525.1 Nitrospira sp.
GGTCCCGACAGGTCCTGGATCCTGGCGACCTGGCCCTCGTTCAAGGCTGTAAGCAGTGCATCTCGCACAGGCGCGGGCAAATCTGTGTGCTGGGCACGTTCGAGCAGACTGCGTACCGTACCCGAGAAACTGGCAGCTTCGATCAGACGGCGCGAGCGCTCCCATTGCGTATCGCGTTCTTGTAAGAGCCTGGTAATTTGGGAGCGAAATGCTGCCAGCAACTGCGCGTGAGAGAGCATGAAAATATGGAGATGCGATCAACAAGACGGCGTGACTTGTCATCACACGCCGGGCAGCATACCGGCCATAGACCGAAGGGTCAAGGACGGTCGCCTTGCGGCCTATGCCGGAAAAAGGGCAGAATCGGCGAGAGGATCTTCTATCCCGGAGTGCGCATTTTATGATCGGACATGGACTACTCATCGGTCTACTGTGGATGACTGCCGGCTGCGCAGCAACGGACGCGTCAGTGTCTCCGACGCCTCCATCCACCGAATTCCGAGAAGGCCAAATTATCGACACGGCGAACGGCCAATTCATTTCTTTGGAGCAGCTGGTCAGTCATCTGCTCCAGCAAGACGTCGTCTATCTGGGAGAGGAACATCATAATCGCTTCCACATCAATTCCGCCTTGTCCGTCTTGAATGGTCTTTCTGCGGCTGGCCGCCGGCCGGTCGTGGCTATGGAGATGTTCGGTTGGGACGCTCAGCCCTTGCTGGACCGGTATGTCGGGGGGGGCGAATTAAGTCGCCAAGAGTTTTTGAGTCAGGTGGGATGGAGCCAGAACTGGGGAGGGGCGTTTGAAACCTATGAGCCGCTTGTGGCCTTCGCCAAACATGAGCGTCTGGGGTTGGTGGCGCTCAATCCGCCTAAATCTCTCGTGAGGCTTGTGGCGAGGGAAGGTCTCGACCACGCCAGGCAGGAGGCGGATTGGAAGCGGTGGAAGATGCAGGATGAAACGATCGTAGACGATCCGCTGTATCGGCAAAGGATTTTTGACCAGCTCCGTGCCTGTCATGGCGGCGGGTCCGACGACATGTACCGAACGATGTACGAAGCGTCGATGGTGCGTGATGAGGGCATGGCTCGAACAGTCGTCGCGTTGGTCGAGTCCATACGTGAACGGTCGGATGCGTTGGCCGGTCCTGTCGTCAGCTATACGGGCGGGGGACACGTGCAATACAACCTGCCGGTTGCCAATCGAGTTGTGCGGCGGTTATCCGGTAACGTCCGGCAAACCAGTCTTTACATGACGTCATATGAGCGGGGACGACAGGACGACGTGCGTGAGATGCTTGATGGCAAGATCGCCGATTATGTCTGGCTCACGCCTGTGAGTGGCGAGGGGATGCCCCGCCGTTGCCGCTGAATCGACCCGGTCCTGCGTAGAATCGCTCCGTCCTTGACACTTTTGGCATGGCGTTTCACACTAGGGGCGTGCGTTGAGAGTTTCCGGCAGCGCGTCGTTCCCGGTGTGGGACCATCTGCATGCGAAACAAGATCCCCTGTTCCGCCGAACGGTTGAGTCTCTTGGATCCTCCGATGATCCAAGGTGTCGTCGACCGCAACGCCTTCCATCTCGGCAGTCAGTACCTGTCGGAAAATCGCGTGCGCATCGTGGAAGCCAATGAGGCGCAGATCTCCTCGGCCGTGATCGGCAACTCCGGCCTCTACGAGCAGACCATTCGATTGAAAGACGGCCATTTGGTGTCGAGGTGCAGTTGTTCGTTGCCCGAAGAGCCGATGTGCCGCCATTGCATTGCCGTTCTTTTGGAATACCATCGATGGGTGCAGCCGCGCACGAAAAAGGCGAGGCAAAATCCGGTCCCGATGTCTTCTGAAGCTTCCAATGGAAATACCGTTCCTCCATCGAATTTCACGGCGGATCTCAAGTTAAGCGAGGTCATGGCTTTTATCGAGTGGTTGAATCCGACGATGAAGGCGCTGGAAAAGAGCGAACCGCTTCCCGAGCAGTCGCATCTGAGCGGCGACCTTGCCGCCTGGGTGCAGACCATCCGGACCCGGGATGAACGACGCCGTGAAAGTGAAGAGCTTCAGCTGACACTGGAATCGGAGCAGCGGGAGCGCGAAGCGTACGTGGAGCGGATGACTCAACAACTTCAGGCTTCGATGGCCGAAGTCAAAGCAGCTCAGTCACAA
>DASTQY010000392.1:0-3365 GCA_035761525.1 Nitrospira sp.
CTTCATGGCCGCCGTGTTTTTCATGGTCACTATGGCGCTGTATTTTGCGGCCACGGTGTCCTTCCTTGCCCTGCTGCTGCGGCGGTCTGATGCCCTCTCGACCTTCTCGCTCACGGTCACGGCGGTTGGTTTTGCCACACACACCGTCGCGCTTGTCATGCGGATGCTGACTGGGCCGGGGGCTTCGACACCCAGCATTCACGAAGCGCTGTCGTTTTTCTCCTGGATGCTGATCCTCGTGTTTCTCGCCGTGGAATTTCGCCATCGCCTTCATGTGCTGGGATCGTTCATCGTGCCGCTGGCGCTCGTCTCGCTGGTGTCGGCCGCCGCGCTTCCCGAAACGGTTCCCACCCTGCAGCCGGTGTTTCGTACGCTGTGGGTCCATGTGACGCTCAGCATGCTCGGCACGGTCGGCTTTGCTGTCGCCTTCGTCGCGGGAGTCATGTATCTGATTCAGGACGGCCTTCTCAAGTCCAAACGATTCAACGTGCTGTATTCGAAGCTGCCCGCCCTGGATTTTCTCGACGATTTGAACCAACAGTCGATCGTGTTGGGTTTTCCGCTTCTCACGCTTGGGATCATTACCGGTGCGATCTCGGCCGAATTTGCCCGCGGCACCTACGTGAATTGGAATCCGGAACAGACATGGGCGTTGGTCACCTGGCTCTTTTACTTTTGCGTGCTCGTCGGGCGGCTCACCGTCGGATGGCGTGCCAAGCGCGCCGCCTATTTGACGATTATTGGATTCGCCGGGGTGGTGCTGACGCTGGTGGGTGTGGCGATCAAAAGCTTCGGGTCGGTCTCCTGATATGCATATCGTCGTTGTTGGGCTCAGCCATAAAACCGCACCTGTGGAAATCCGGGAAAAACTGGCTGTTCCTGAAAGCCGGCTTGGAGAAGCCCTGACTCGACTGTGCGCGTACCAAGGAATCAAGGAAGGCATCCTCTTGTCGACCTGCAACCGGGTTGAGGTCTATGCCGTCGTCGAGGATCTGGAAGCGGGGTACAGCCGCATCCAGGAATTCCTGGCTGATGCGCACCTGTCGGTGTCATCAGAACAGTTGACGCCTCATCTGTACTGGCAAACCGGCGATCGGGCTATCACGCATTTATTTCGCGTCGCCTGCAGTCTGGACTCTATGGTGGTCGGTGAGTCTCAGATTTTAGGCCAGGTAAAAGACGCATTTGAGACGGCGCTCACCCACAAGACCACGGGTCTGATTCTCAACAAAGTGGTGAAGAAGGCAATCTCGGTCGCGAAACGTGTGCGCACAGATACCAGGATTGCCGAGACGGCAGTCTCGGTCAGCTATGCTGCCGTCGAGTTGGCGAAAAAGATTTTTTCTGATTTGCGGGACAAGACCGTGTTGCTCGTCGGCGCAGGCGAAATGGCGAAGCTGGCAGCGCGGCATTTTATGGCCGCCGGTGTGCGGCACGTCCTCGTGACCACGAGAACGCCCCAGCATGCCGTTGTCTTGGCAGACCAGTTCAGCGGGACTGCCGTGCCGTTCGAACAGTTCCGGGAGGAAATGGCCACGGCCGACATCGTGCTCGTCTCGACGGGGGCCGCACATTATCTCGTGGGCAGCGACGACGTCCAACGTGCCGTCAAGCAACGCATGAACCGGCCCATGTTCTTGATCGACATTTCCGTGCCGCGCAACATCGATCCGGCGGTCCGGCACGTCGACAACGCATTTCTCTTCGACATCGACGATTTGAAATGCAGGGTGGAGCAGAATCGCGGGGAACGCCTGCAAGAGGCAGAACGGGCCGAACACATGGTGATTGAAGAAGTCGCGGCGGTCCGGCAATGGCTGCAAACGCTGGAGGTCACACCCACGATCGTCGCGCTGAAGGGCCGGGTCGAGGACATCAAGCGGGCCGAGGTCGAGAAGGTCCTCGCTCGCTTGGGGCATCTTCCACCTCAAGAACGGGCGCTGGTGGAGGCGATGGCCTCATCGATCGTGAACAAGCTCATCCATAACACGATGGTGACACTGAAGTCGGAAGTGACCACCGCAGATGGCGCGGCTTTTGTCGAAGCGGCCAGGCGGTTTTTCAACCTGGGGGATGCCGGGCCGATCACTGACGAGATAGAGGTCGACGAGTCCACGACTCGCACGAGCCTGAACAAACCCGGTTGACGGCGCAAGGAACATCCAGTGGGATTGGCCACTAAAGGTCCGAAGCTCTTTACGTGTCCGCAGTGCCGGAAAGCCTATCTGGGACATGACCCGTTACCCGATTGCCCCTCCTGCGGCTACGACTATCGCGCGAAGGGCGGATTCCGGTGGGATGTGCTCGTGTATCTGCTGTCGGTGCTGGGGATGCTCAGTTATTTTCTTGTCTCGTCTTCCTATCGCAGTCTAATTACTGAATCCGTGACCACGAGCCCTGGACCCGCCTCGCAGCATTCCACGTCCGCCCCTGCATCGGGCACAGAAAAGCTTCCCGGAGTCGACCGGGCGCCGTTTGTCTATCCGCCCGAACGCGGCGCGGATCGCTGACATGACGGGTGTGATGCATGAGCGATCGACGTTGGTCCTCGGGACACGCGGCAGCAAGTTGGCGGTCCACCAGAGCGAGTGGGTGCGGGCCCGAATCCGGGAGCTGGCTCCTCACCTGACGGTTACGCTGCGGCGCATCCAAACGTCCGGCGACAAAATCCTCGACGTCCCACTGGCCAAAATCGGCGGCAAGGGCCTCTTCGTCAAAGAAATTGAGGAGGCGCTCTTGTCCGGCGAGATTGATCTCGCCGTCCACAGCATGAAAGATGTGCCGACGCAATTGCCGGCGGGGTTGGATTTGCTCTGCGTGCCCTTACGAGAGGATCCGCGGGACGCCCTGATCAGTCGCGACGGCAGACGCTTTAAAGATCTTCCCTTCGGCGCAAAGATCGGCACGAGCAGCCTCCGCCGTCAAGCGCAATTGCTCCAAGCGCGGCCTGATGTGTCTATCAGCATGTTGCGGGGGAACCTCGATACCCGATTGAAGAAGCTGCGCGAAGGGCATTTCGATGCCATTGTGCTGGCGGCCGCCGGTCTGCGCCGCTTAGGATGGGAAGGGGATATCACGGAGTATCTGGCTCCCGAGATCAGTCTGCCTGCCATCGGCCAGGGCGCATTAGGCATCGAGGGCAGAACAGACGACGCCTTTTTGAGGGAAGTCTTGAGCGGTCTCGAGCATGCAGCGACGAGGACCATGGTGATCGCCGAGCGGGCGTTACTGCACCGCTTGCAGGGAGGCTGCCAGGTGCCGATTGCGGCTCATGCCACACTGAACGGATCGGAAATCGTGTTGGATGGACTGGTCGCGAGCGTGGACGGCAAGGAGGTCATTCGCGACCGTGTGCACGGGACGAC
>DASTQY010000393.1:0-9700 GCA_035761525.1 Nitrospira sp.
GTCCTGGAATATAGTCCGGAAGGCGCGCGGGCATATTTTGCCACCGAGTCCCTCAAGGCGCTTTCATCGGTGGAGCACGCGCTGAGCGGCGTTCCGCTTCGACAAGTCGCTCGCCAGATCAAGCTGGTCGTCCAAGGGCTCTGCGGATCCGATGTATCCATCATCGCGCGGCCGGAGGCGTTCACCACGCCGATCATCCGCCCGATCGTGAGCGCCGATGGTAAGACGATTGCGATGCCGGCTCTCCTGCGCCGATATCCCACTGCCCGGCAAAACGAACGGCTCTATCTCGTCATGGCTGCCCATGAGGCCGGCCATTTAGAGTTCGGCACGTACACATTGCCAATCAGTTCGCTCCTGGATCTGCTTGAGACGGTCTGCGGGCGTTACGGGAGGCCGCGTCCCGCCGCCCTGGAGTCGCTCGCTGCACTCTTCCGTCTCTATCCTCATCCGCGTCTCATGCAGGATCTTTGGACGATCTTGGAGGATGCTCGCGTCGAGTCTTTCCTTCAGCGGGAGTATCCGGGCCTTCAAAAGGATCTGGCACAATTCGCTGCGGATACGATCCTCCCTCGTGATCCTGCTCACGGCTTGATGGTGAGAGAGCTGATTGCCGATTGTCTGTTGCGCCTCTCCGTCGGAGAGTCGATGTCCTCGGCGGTTCCTCACGCCGTCACGGAAGAGGTCTCCATTCTTTGGAACTTATGCCAACCTGTATTGACGCCCGACTCGACAGCAGAGCGTAGCGTGCGCACTGCTCACGAAGTGTACGTGAGGATGGAAGAACTATTGGCCTCCCGTGTCGACCTGCTTGAGTCGGAACAGACAGCCAAAGATTCGGCGGAAGCTGTGAGTGGCCAAAGCGTTCCGGAACAGGCAGACGATGACTATCGTCCCGTGAATAACGCGTTTTATCGGGGGGAGATGCACCCTGAAATGATCCGAGGAGATGTCGATCCGCCGGGCGACCTCCGCTCAGAGGTCCAGCCGCCCGGGAGCGGCTCAACAGAACGGCTACCAGCGAAGAGAGGCAGCTTCGGAGAAGAACATTCACTCGGTGGTGACGCGCTTGGCGGCGGGCGCTCTTTACCGGCCGTCGTTGAGGAATTCCTGACGCTCGATGTCCATCCCCCGTTGATGCGCGAATCGGCCGTGCCAGGCGAGCAGACGATTCGCTATCCCGAGTGGGACTACATGCTTCAGGACTATCGTGTGAACTGGTGTCGCGTGCTGGAGCGTCCGGCGGACAGCGGCTCAGATGAAACCGTGTCGGCCACATTGACTACGCATCGGAGTGACATCAGGTCGCTCAGACGATTCTTCGAAAGTTTGCGGCCGCCGGCTTTTCGCCGTCTTGCCGGACAGGCCGACGGTGAAGACCTGGACCTTGATGCGGTCGTGAGAAGAGCGGCCGAGCAAGCAGCGGGCTTCGAAGGGAGCGATCGGGTCTACGTCAGGCGAGAAAAAAAAGATCGCAATGTCGCCGTCGCATTGCTGGTTGACGTGAGTGGATCGACCGGACGCCAGCTCGAAGGCGGACGCCGCGTGATTGACGTAGAAAGGGACAGTCTCGTCCTGCTCTGTGAGGCGTTGGAGGCAGTGGGCGACCAGTACGCACTCTATGCCTATTCCGGCCAGGGACGAGGATCGGTGGATGTGCTGGCGATCAAGGGTTTTGACGAGCGGTTGGGTCCCGCCACTGCGCAACGGCTGGGTGGCATGAGTCCCCGGCAGCAGAACCGCGACGGCGCGGCGATCCGACATGCAGTGGCCGCCCTGATGCGACGAGAGGTGAAGACCCGTCTCCTCCTGCTCTTGAGCGATGGTCGGCCGCTCGACGGCGATTATAAGGAGGAGTACGCCCTCGAGGATACGAAGGCCGCGTTGCGTGAGGCCAATCGGCAAGGCATCCATCCATTCTGCGTCACCATCGACCGCGAAGCCGACAGCTATATGCGCCGGATGTACGGTGACGTGCAATACACGGTCATCGACCGAGTGGAGTCACTTCCGGCCAGACTTCCGCGAATCTACCAGCGGTTCGCTACCTAGCGGCCAAAGGTAAATGGAACGAGTGTGCAATGTTGGATGTTGATGACAGGAATAACCGTGGCGGAAGCATGACAGATCAACCTGCCCGTAGGTCCGTGCCTCCCTGGTTGTATAAGCTCTTTACCGGCCATCAGTATCCCTATGTGCGCCGATTGGCCAAGTTTGCTCAACCCTCCACGCCGGGCGAAGAGCGACCGGAACCGACAAAAGACATGATCGAAGCCAAGTTTTGGGAGGTGTACCCTCATTGCTCCGTCAAGATCCTGCAGGAAGTGAAAAGGGGAATGATCGTGGTATTTCACGATCTCGGCGAGTACCCGCCGGGGGCGTATCAAGAACTCGTAGACAACCCTGAAGACTTTCTGGCAAAAACGTATGGCAAAAAGAAAATCAAGGTGAATTTCTATCACGGCGAAAATTTCGTGTGCACGATCAACTTCAAAGTGGCAGGCTGGACGGAACACGAACACTAGGAGCGAACGTTCATGGCCGGCTTCGGGCGCCGGCCGTGAGCATCCAGGGTCTTTAGAGTGGTGGCCGGAGGGCGTATGGGGCGACCGAAAATCACCGTCGTGGGAGCAGGCAATGTCGGTGGAACAACGGCGCAACGGCTGGCGGAAAAAGATACCTATGACGTCGTACTGGTGGATATCGTGGAAGGCGTGCCTCAAGGCAAAGCGCTCGATATCTCACAGGCGGGTCCCGTCTGCGGCTATAGCACGAAAGTCGTCGGAACCAACGGGTACGAGGAATCGGCCGGATCCTCCATTGCTGTGATCACCTCGGGAATTCCCCGCAAGCCCGGGATGAGCCGGGATGAACTGCTCGCGACCAACGCAAAGATCGTGAGCTCGGTTGTGACAGAGTTGGTCTCGCGTTCTCCTGACATCATTCTGATCCTGGTGACCAATCCGTTGGATGCCATGGTCCATGTGGCTCGAAAAGTCAGCGGGTTGCCGAAGTCGCGTATCATCGGCATGGCCGGCATCCTCGACTCTGCCCGCATGCGCACCTTTATCGCTCAAGAACTCAGCGTTCCTGCTCCGGACGTTGAAGCCATGGTCTTGGGTGGGCACGGCGATACCATGGTTCCACTACCGCGTTATACGACCGTCAAGGGTAAGCCGATCTCAGATCTCATGCCGAAAAACCGTCTCGAGGCCATTGTGCAACGTACGCGCGACGGAGGCGCGGAGATTGTCGGATTGCTCAAGTCCGGAAGTGCGTTTTATGCGCCCTCCGCATCGGCCGTGGACATGGTCGAGGCAATTCACAAGGATCAGAAACGAGTGATGCCTTGTGCCGTCTTCTGCGACGGCGAATACGGGCTGCGGAATGTCGTCGTCGGCGTGCCCGTGAAGCTCGGAAAAGGGGGTGCAGAGCAGATCATAGTCTATGATCTGACTCCGGTTGAGCAGAAGGCGCTCGAAGCTTCGGCGAATGCCGTGCGCGAACTGTGCGCGACGGTTGACCGCCTGATGACGAACTGAATGCCATCGCTTGACAAGCAGGAAGGGCTCAAGTACAGAAGCGGCTTAGCAGTGCACCGAATGAGGAGATGTTATGAAATTTCTTGAAGATCCGATGCAGACCATGGGCGCAGGTTTTGCGCTGGCGCTCGTCCTGATTGTCTTATACCTCGGTATGACAGGCATAGGAGCCGGAGAGGTTGATTGGACCGGAATCGTCATTCGCTGGATCCATTTCCTGGCCGGTATTACCTGGATCGGTCTGTTGTATTTCTTCAACCTGATCAATGCCGGGTTTCTGAAAAGCCTAGAAGGTCCCACGAAGAATATCGTCATCCCCAAATTGATGCCATCCGCATTGAATTGGTTCCGGCATGGTGCAACAGTGACCGTGCTGGCGGGGATCATTCTCTACATCAAACTGTATATGAACGGGGGAACCGGTGCCTATGCGCTGGGAATCGGTGGGCTGCTCGGTATCATTATGATGGTGAACGTCCATGCGATTATATGGCCGAATCAAAAGAAGATCATTGCTGCGGTCACAGCGGCAGCGCAAGGTACGCCCGCCCCGGCAGACATGGCGCAATGGGGCAGGACCGCCTTACTGGCGTCTCGGGTGAATTTCCTGCTTTCGATCCCCATGCTCTTTTTCATGGGTGCGGGGAGCCACTTCAAATAAGCCCGTCTGCACCGGCTGGTGTAAGCACCTGCAACCAGCCGGTTTTCCTCTCGATCAGTCAGGGCCTCACATATCGGCCATTATACCCACTGCGGAGTAGGGCTCTCGTCCTAACCTGTTGAGATTGAGGCCTATTCTGCCCACTTCTCCTTGACGGAGGGCCGAAGCGGCCCTTATAGTACCCACTCACCGTTTTCGGCTCTAGGGGCAGAAGGATCTTGATGACTCTGACGGAAGCACGCCTCATCGAGAAGACCGATGGGCCTCCATGGGACATTGACGCCTATGTCAAAGTCGGAGGCTATGAGGCCTGGAAAAAGTGCGTCCAGGGACTGACGCCAGATCAAGTGGTCCAAGAACTCAAAACGTCGGGGCTACGCGGCCGGGGTGGTGCCGGTTTTCCGACCGGCGTCAAGTGGGATAAGGTTCTCAATCATCGGGTCAAAGAACGATATTTTGTCTGCAATGCCGGTGAGCACGAGCCCGGTACCTTTAAGGACAGGTACTTGCTGAAAACAATTCCCCATCAATTGATTGAAGGCTGTCTCATTGCCTCTCGGACGGCACAGGCGAAAGCCTCATTCATTTACGTCAATCACGAATATCACGAAGAGCGGGAAAATCTGAAAAAGGCATTGGCTCAGGCCAAGGAACGGGGCTTAGTCGGCAAGAATATACTCGGTAGCGGCATCGACATCGACCTACAGGTATTCGAGGGCCACGGAAGCTACGTGGCCGGCGAAGAAACGGCCATGTTGGAGTCCATGCAAGGACGCCCTGCCATGCCGAGGCAAAAACCGCCGTTTTATCCCACCGATTACGGGTTGTACGGCAAACCGACGCTGGTCAACAATGTGGAGACCTTGTGCAATATCCCCCGCATTCTCCACAAGGGTGCGGCGTGGTTTACGCAAGTAGGGACGGAGAAGTGTCCGGGCACGATGATGTTTTCATTGAGCGGCGCCGTGAACCGTCCCGGCGTCTATGAAATGCCGATGGGCGTCACGGTGCGTGAATTGATTGAGCAGTGCGGCGGTGGTGTACCGGGTGGACGAAAGATCAAGGCCGTGTTTCCGGGGGGACCGTCGTTCTCGATGGTCACGGCCGATCAACTCGATCTGCCGATGGATTTTGATTCGTTAAAGAAGGCTGGGACGGGATTAGGTTCGGCCGGGGTGATTGTCGTCGACGATGCCACCTGCATGGTCAGACAGACGTTGAAGTTTTCGAACTTTTTCAAGGGCGAAAGCTGCGGACAGTGTCCGCCGTGCCGGATGGGCACGATTAATCTGGCCACTCTGATGACCAAGATCGAAGCAGGCGAGGGCACTCAAAAGGATCTGGACAGCTTGTTACAGCTCTGCGGCTTCGTCAAAGGAACGGGATACTGTACGCTGGTGACGGGAGCATCGGTGCTCGTGCAGAGCAGCGTGAAGCTGTTCCGTCACGAGTATGAGGAACATATTCGATTGCAACGCTGTCCGTATCCGTCGGTTCCTGTTGAGGCTGTTGCCCACTGAAGGAGGGTGGATGCCGCTGGTTACATTTCTGCACCCAAAAGGAAAAAGCGGGAAAGTTCCTGTCAACACGACGCTGCTGGATGCGGCAAAAGAGCTCGGGTTTCCCCTGAATCATGATTGCGGGGGCAACGCCTCCTGCACGACGTGCCGGGTAGAGGTCCAAAGCGGCAGTGACCACCTCTCTGAGGTCGACTTTGAAGAACAGGATCTGCTGGATCGGGAAGCGCTTAGCGAGCCTTGGCACCGGCTAGGGTGCCAGGCGAAGATCCTTGGTGACGTGGTGGTGAAGGTTCCGGAAACCAAATGGAAAGCGCCGACGACCCAATCGGAGGCACAGGGTGTTGATATTCGGTAAAGAGGTGTTACACTAAGCCAACCAGGCGGTCTTCGCCTGTGAGAAGGAGGAGCACGATGGTCACGATTACCCAGGTTGCCGAACAGAAGATTCAGGAATTGATGAAAGAAGAAAAAGACGTTGTCGGGTTGCGGATTTACGTCCGCGGCGGCGGTTGTCACGGGTATCAATACGGCATGGCATTCGAATCCAAAATGGCCGAGGACGATACTGTCATTGAAAAAGGCGACGTGAAGGTCATCATGGACTCTCAGAGCGCACCGCTCCTTCAGGGAGCCGAGGTCGACTATGTCGACAGCGTGCAGGGATCGGGATTCTCGATCAAGAATCCCCAGGCCAAGACCACCTGCGGATGCGGTAGCTCATTCAGCGCATAAAAGCGGCGTGACCTCGGCTCGCCGGGGGCTAGATGACAGAGGCCAGGGTTGCTCGATAAGTAGCCCTGGCTTTTGTGTTTTCGACGGTTGAGCCTCAGTTGGCACCCGATTCAGGACAAACCACATGCCACGCGTAAGCCTGACCAGACGCTATCGCTTCTGTGCTGCCCATAGACTGCACACTGATTTTTTGACGCCTCAGCAGAACTGGGCGGCGTTCGGAAAGTGCAACAACCCCAACGGGCACGGCCACAACTACGTCGTGTTGGTCACGGTCAAGAGTGAGATGGGAGAAGAGACCTGCCAATTCGAGCGCCTCGATCGAATTGTTGAGAAGACGATTGTCTCGCGCTTTGATCATCAGGACTTGAATCAAGACCCTGCCTTTATCAACACGACCACGACGGGGGAAAATCTGGTGAAATTGATTTGGGACCTCTTAGTCAAAGAGATGCCCGAAGGCTCGCTTGAAAAAGTGGGCGTGATCGAAACTCGAGATAATTATTTCGAATACGCGGCGCCTGCCGCTGTCCATTAACCGGAGCAGAAGACAGCCTATGCCACGCCGCCGCCGTAGCGCTTCGATCGCACATCTGGAAGATCTTCCCGCCGTTACCGCTCCTCAAGACGTCACGAGAATGACCGGTCTGGTCAGCCAACTCTTGCGTGCGCTGGGCGAGTCTCCGAGCCGGAACGGGCTCCTCAAGACACCGGAGCGGGTAGCCAAGGCGTTGCTGTTCATGACCCGAGGTTATCACGAGGACATCGAGCGATTGCTCAATGGTGCCTTGTTTCCCATCGAGTACGACGAGATGGTCATCGTCAAGGATATCGATTTTTTCAGCATGTGCGAGCACCACATGCTTCCATTCTTCGGAAAGTGTCACGTCGGCTATCTGCCGAACAAAAAGGTCGTCGGACTCAGCAAGATCCCCCGTGTCGTTGATGCCTTCGCTCGACGGCTGCAGGTGCAAGAGCGGCTCACGACGCAAATCGCCGAGACGCTTAAGCGAAAGTTGGATGCCCACGGCGTCGCCGTTGTCATGGAAGCCCGCCACTTGTGCATGATGATGAGAGGGGTTGAAAAACAGAATACCCTCGCGGTCACAAGCTCCATGCTGGGGGCGTTTCGGACACAGGAACAAACCAGAAACGAATTCTTGAAACTGATTAGAAGGAACGCCGTCGGCGAAGCTTAAGGGTTTGTCTTCTGAAGGACTGTCGCAAACGCTTCGATGGCCGCGGTGAAATGCTCGGGTTGCTCGAGGTTACTGAGGTGGCCAGCGTTCGGAATCACGATGAGCTGGGCGCCATGGATGCCTTTGGCGATCCGTTCGGCGTCTGCCGGCGTGGTTAAGACATCCTCTTGGCCGACGATCACCAGCGCTGGAATCGTCATGGACGATAGGAGATCTGTGGAGTCGGGCCTCTCCGCTATCGCGATGAGGTCGCCGATAATTCCCGGCACGGGCGCCGCTGCCTGCATGGACTTGACGCGAGCCACGAGATCAGGGTTCCGCTCGTAGGTCTTCGGCGCCAGCAGCTTTGGCAGCATTTCGGCAATGACTGCCGCAGGCCCAATGGCTGCGGTCCGTTGAGCAAGTTCGTAGCGCCATTGAATCTGTTCCGGTTTGTCGGCCTCGGCGCGCGTGTCTGCCAGGACGGCTCCGAGCATGAGGTCGGGAGACAGACGGTACAGGGCGAATTCGAGGTATCCACCCATCGAGAGTCCCACGAACAGAGCTTTCCGGATACCCAGCCCCGCTAGCAACTCCTTCACATCCAAGGCATATTGTTCGAGACTGTACCGCCAGAACGGAGCGTCTGATTCACCGTGTCCGCGAAGGTCGATCGCGATTGCTCGAAACCGCCGGCTGAGCGCTGCCACTTGCTCAGACCACATGGTGCGGTTGAGTGGGAAGGCATGGAGAAAGACGATCGGGAAACCCGCTCCCTGATCGTCATAGGCGATGGTTACACCGTGCACCTGAGTCTTCATTGAACTCATTGGTGTGTCGTAACACCGCCTTCCAGACGGGTCAAGACTGTCGAAGGTGAATTTGCTCTCAATCGGAAGCGGCGTATAGAATTTTGATCGTCAGAGGGTTGCATGAAACGTCCATATGAACCGGCCGCCGATTTGTTTGACGCTCCGAAGCACGAAGGCACTGCGAATGCGCCTCTGGCTGAACGGATGCGTCCCCAATCGTTTGACGATCTCACGGGACAGGATGAGATCGTTGGAAAGGGGAAATCGCTCCGCAGCGCGATTGAAGCCGATCGATTGTCCTCCGTGATCATCTGGGGGCCGCCCGGCTGCGGCAAAACCACGTTGGCCTATCTGATCTCACGATCAACGAAAGCCCATTTTGTCGCCTTCTCTGCTGTCACCAGCGGAGTTCCTGAATTGCGGGAAATCCTGAAAGGAGCCGACCATCGGCTCAGGACCAGCGGGCAGAAAACCATTCTTTTCGTCGACGAGATCCATCGTTTCAACAAAGCTCAGCAGGATGCCTTCCTCCCCCATGTGGAAAAAGGCACGATTATCCTCGTGGGAGCAACCACAGAAAACCCCTCCTTCGAAGTCGTGGCGCCGTTGCTTTCGCGTTCGTTGGTGGCGGTGCTGCGGCCTCTGAGCGACGAAGCCTTGGAGCGCATACTCGATCGTGCCCTCGCGGACGCTGACCGGGGACTGGGCGGCCGGCGAATTCAGATAGCCGAAGACGCGCGTCGACGCCTCATCGGCTTTGCGAACGGCGATGGGCGTTCATTACTCATGGCCTTGGAGTTTGTGGCAGAGCAAGCCGTCCTGCAACCGGACGGCAGCAGCCGGCTTGACGATGCCACGGTAGCAGCTGCCCTACTTAAAAAAACGCTTCGCTATGATAAGTCCGGAGAAGAGCACTACAACCTGATCTCGGCCTATATCAAGAGTCTGCGCGATTCCGATCCCGACGGGGCCTTGTACTGGCTGGCGAGAATGCTGGAAGCAGGCGAGGATCCGAAGTTCATCGCGAGGCGTCTGGTCATTTTTGCGTCGGAAGACATTGGAAATGCCGATCCGCTTGGCATTGTCATCGCGGCGGCTGTGGCACAGGCCGTTCATTTCGTCGGGTTGCCCGAGGCGCAGATCAACCTGGCGCATGGCACAACCTTCTTGGCGACCAGACCAAAGGACAATGCATCCTACACGGCACTTCTCGAGGCGCTGTCGGATGCGAGGGCAGAGGGAAATCTGAGCGTTC
>DASTQY010000394.1:0-3521 GCA_035761525.1 Nitrospira sp.
GGAACTGCTCGACTTCTTCGACATTCGAATTAAAATCCGCATCGGTTTTCCCTAACAGTTCTTCCACTGTAGTACCGTAGCAATCGGCAACGGCTTGGTTCACCAGCGTAAAGCGACCGTCCCGATCTTTGACAAAGATAAAATTGGGATCCGTATCGATGATCTGGCGGACGAAGGCATGCGATCGCTCGAGAGCTTCTTCAGTCCGTTTGCGTTCCGTCATGTCCTGCATGACGACATTGACTCCAAGCACCGCTCCCTCGCGATTGACAAGCGGGTAATAGTTCGCAAGCCAATAGCGGATACTGCCAGGATCTGAGGGCGGCTCTCCTTCGAACTCCACGTTCATCGCCGGCTTTGCCTCGTCGACTACGAGCCGAAGAACCGGCTCGAGCCGATTTGCCATAGCAGGAGACAGCATCTCGCGAAGGCTCCGGCCGATATACGCCTCAGGAGGAAAGCCGTTGATCTGCGCCAATGTCTGGTTGATGCGGACGAAGCGCAATTCGGTGTCAAGGAACGCCAAGCCGGCAGGACTCGTCTGATAAAGCCGATTCAGCTCCTCGGCCTGACATTCGGCTTCAGTACGGCTTTCCTGCAAGTCCTGTTGGGCTTGTCGATGGTCGTGAATGTCGGTAGAGGTGCCGATCCAACGGACGATGGCTCCGCTTTCTCCGACAATGGGGACAGCGCGGGCTAACTGCCAGCGATAATGACCGTCCGCGCGCAAGAGGCGATTTTCGAACTCATAGGTCTTCCCGATTCTCAGGCATTCGAGCCATCGCTCAGAAACCAATTGCCGGTCCTCGGGGTGAATCGCTCCCAACCACCCAAAGCCGATCGCTTCGTCAAGCCTGAGGCCGATGTACTCAAGCCCCGGGCGATTGACGTATTCGACGAATCCAGAGGCCGTGGCGATAAAGACGACTTGCGGCATGGTATCGGCCAGCGCCCGATACCGCGCCTCGCTTTCGCGCAGGGCTGTTTCCGCCGCCATACGCCGGAAGTGTTCGGCAATGCGGCCTTGTTCTTCCGCCTGCCGACTCTGTTCCCCCAAGCGTTCCTGCTCGGCGAGTCGCTCCTTGAGCGCGGCATTTTCTTGGAGCAGTTCGTCGTATGATGTGTAGTTGGCCATCGAAAGAACCATGCCAATGGGATTTCAATGCATGCGTGGACTGATTTTTATGCATCCATTGAACATTCGACGCTGGTCTTTCGTGTCACCATCCCGATCGTTTCGTATAAGTGATCGGCCGCACTTTCTTTGGTCAGAAACGCGGAAGCGCCGGCGTCCCTCATGGATTTCACGACGTGCTCCGCCTCGTTCACCGATAGACCGACCACATACGTCCCGGGTAATTCTTCTCGAATCCGTCTCGTCGCCTCGATGCCGTCCAACCGTGGCATGTTGACGTCCATCACGATCAAGTCGGGTTTGAGCAATCTCGCCAACGTGATGGCTTCTTCTCCGTCCCCTGCCTCGGCAATAATGTGCAGATTGGCGTACCCATCGAGAATGCTACGTAAACCCTGCCGCACCATTGCGTGATCGTCGACGAGGAGTACCCGTACGGGGGCTTGGCGCTCGTGCGCGGGATGATGCACATTGAATCCTGACGTGCCGGACGGTTGCGCCGCGGTAAGCGGCCGCTCATCTACGGTCGCGTCCTCCATCCCGCTCGCGCCAATTGTGACGCCAAGGGTAACGGTCGTACCGCCTCCCGGTTGTGAATCCAACTCCATCCATCCGTCGATCGCTTCCATCCGCTCGCGAATGCTGAAAAGCCCGAACTTGTCTCCCTTAGACTCGCGAATGGTGACTGGATCGCAGCCCACCCCGTCGTCATGCACCACAATGTGCAATTTTCCCTGGCCGTCATCGCCCATCTTCACTGACGCGCGATCGATGCCGGCGTGCTTTAAGACGTTGAACAATAATTCGCGAACACATTGATACAACATGGTCGTATGGTCTTCGGACAAGGGAGGAGCCACGTCCGGCACGTCCACATTGACGTCCAAGCCTTGCTGGCCCATGCGTTCACCGAGCCAGCGCAAGCCAGCTGCCAAGCCGAACTGGCGCAAGGTCGGTGGCATCAGCTCCGCCACGACCGTGCGTGTGTAGGTAAGGCTTTGATCGATCAGTTGGTCTGCTTCCTGGAGGACGGAACAGGCGGGATGCGGCGAGATCATTTGAGTCGCCTGATTCATCTTCAGTCGTGTGACCACCAACATCTGCGCGAGATAATCATGCAGTTCGCCGGCGATGCGTTGACGCTCTCGCTGCTCCGTCAGCGTTAAATCCTGTGCGAGACCGCGGAGCCGATCATGCGTCCGCACGAGCTCTTTTGTGCGTTCATTGACGCGTCGTTCCAACTCTCTCGTCCATTCCTGCCGCTGGATGTCGGACTGCTTGCGCTCCGTGATGTCGAATGTCACTCCGACGAAGCGGGTCGGACGCCCGCCGCCGTTGTAATGGATACGACCGTACGGAGCGAGCCACCTGAGCTCGCCGGTGTCCGCACGACGGATCCGGTGTTCCGCCTGATAGAGATGGCCGCTGTTCCTGGCGTTCTTCATCGCCTGCCGCACAATCGCCCGGTCTTCTTCATGCACGAGGGCCCACCAACGCTTCGTCGAGGCTTGATCGGAATCAAAATCGTATCCAAGCAGGAGGGCATTCTGCCGATTCCACACAACCCGGCCAGTCCGCAAGTCCACGTCCCAGGTACCCATCCCCGCCCCTTCGGTTGCAAAGCGAAGGCGCTCCTCCTGCTCAGCGACCTGCTCGGCCCGTTGCCGTGTTTCATGAAGTAGACGACGTCGCTCCTTCGCCATCGCGACATAATTGGAAACGGCCTCGAGTAACTCCAGGTCATCGGGTTCGAAGGAGTTGCGCGTGCTGCTGGCAAATGCGAGCGTCCCCAGTAACCGGTCACCGACGATCAGCGGGAAACAGGCGTAGGCGGTGGAGCCGACCGCTTGCATGCGAGAGGCTTTCGGATCAGACGAGGATTGCAGGTGATCAACGATGACCGGCTGCCGTGAAACTGCCGAGGTCCCACAAAGCGCTTGGCCGAACTGCAGAAACATAAGCGGTTCAAGGGCCAGATCAGGAATGCCCGCCCACGTCGCCATACGGATACCGCTGTTGTCAGGCATGACGTCATAGTCGAGAAACGTGTCCAGGCCCACGCTTTTACGCAAGGATTCGAAGATATCCTGCATGACGTCGCGCGGATCATCGACCCGCAGCAATTGATCCATTGCCTTGCTCAGCAACTGCTGACGCGCGGTATGAGTACGCAGCTCCAGTTCCGCCCTCTTGCGGGCATCGATGTCTTCAATAACGCCGATTAACGATTGGATTCGACCACCGGCGTCCCACTGAATCGACAAAGTGACCGTCACCCAAATCGTCTCTCCGTCCGGCCGCATGAGACGCTGCTCCAAGGACACCTCGGAAATCCCACCCAGTAGGAGCGTCCCCACTTGACTCTCATGTTCGGCGCGGTCTTCCG
>DASTQY010000395.1:0-2368 GCA_035761525.1 Nitrospira sp.
TGGCGCATCTATTAGCCGTTTTCTTGACAAAGAATACCCCCCCTGCTAGCTTCGAACTAGCCAATAAAATTGGAGACTTAAGTGCCTTCAACGATCTTCGTCATCGACAGCAGCCCGGCCGTCCGTCGTATGGTTGAACAGATTTCAACCCCCGAAGGGTATGACGTGGTGGGGTTTCAGGACGGGCCGGCGGCGCTGGAAGCCGCCCGCAGGATGAGTCCCGCGCTGATCATCACCGACTACCACCTCGACAGCATGACCTTTTCGGGGTTCTGTAAAGAAGTGCACAAATTAGACAATCTCGCTGATACCTATATCATCGCGCTCACGGGTGCGACGGACAAGCTGGAAAACACGCACCTGAAGGCTCTTGGCGTCAAAGCCTTCCTCAAGAAACCGTTTCAGTCGGAACATTTGTTGGACCTCATCAAAGACCTGGACCGTACGAACACGACGAACATCAGCGGAAAGAAGAAACGGTCCTGGCCCCCGACATCGAGCGCGCTTGATTCCGATGATGAGTGTGCAGGCGATTCGGCCGACGCCATGAGCGACGAGGAGTTGCATCCGATCATTCCGATGACCCTCGACGTGACACCCGTTAAGAAAGAGGCCATGAAACCGCCCGTGCCCGAATCCGCCTCGACTCCCCCTGCAGCGGAACCGGAAGAAGCAATGAAAGGCCTCTTCGGCCAGTTGTTGGAATCGATGTCCGGAAAAACAGAGAAGAAAATTGCCGACATGCTGCCCCACATGGTGAACACAGGGCTTGAAGCTCAGGTGTCCAGAGCCGTCGAGGCAGAAGTGCGTCTGCAACTGGGCGCCGCCGTGTCGCAGGAGAGACTGACCGAGATAATCGAACCGCTGGTCATGCAGGCGCTCCCGAAAATCTTGACGAGGGAAATGGCCGTACTGGAACCGATCATCCGACACAGCATGGTCGAGATCGCCAGCCCGTTGATTAAGGAGCACATCGAGCACATGGTGCGGGAACAGGCCGAGACGGTCAGGCAATCACTTCAGGATGCCGTACGCGAACACTTGAGATCGGTGGAAGAGGAGGTTCGGGCGCAACTCAAAGAGGCTGCGACGGCTGAAACGAAGAAGCTTGCCACTGACGTGGTCCGGACCATCGCAGAAGATCAGATCAGAACAAGCGTCCAGATGGTAGCCCCCTCAATCGTCGAAGAACAGATTCGTGCCGAAATCGCTCGGCTGACCGAGGCCGCCTGACAGCGAAATCTTCTAGCCTTTTTTCCCCTTTTTCGTGCCGCGTCGCCCTTTCGCCAACGTTTTCATCCGTTGGACGTTCTTCCGATGCTTCTTTCTGGTCTTGCGGTCCTTCTCTCGTCCCGTGGCCATAATCTCTCCTCGGTCAAGCGTGAATGAGCCCGTCGACTGCCCGGCAATTCGGCGATGATATCACACAAGCCTCCCTGCCTCTCAAGGAGAAGAAGTAACCTTGAGGGGTCCCGGCGCGCATGTTAAGATGCCTCGCCTTCTCTCCAGCGCAAACCATGGCCCCTCTCCAACTCGACAAAACGTACGATCCGAAAGCCGTCGAATCGCGATGGTATCAGTTCTGGGCTGAACGCCAATACTTTCACGCCGATCCCTCCCATCCTGGCCGGCCCTACAGCATCGTCATTCCGCCTCCGAACGTCACAGGCTCGTTGCATGTCGGCCACGCCTTGAATCATTCGCTGCAAGATATCCTGATACGTTGGCGCCGCATGCAGGGTCGCAACACACTCTGGCTTCCCGGGACCGACCATGCCGGCATCGCGACGCAAAACGTCGTCGAAAAGCAGTTGTTGGGCGAAGGGATCTCCCGTGAAGCGCTGGGGCGGGATGGTTTCGTCGAGCGGGTCTGGCAGTGGAAGGCGGCGTCGGGGAACCGCATCATCGAGCAGCAAAAGCAGCTCGGAGAATCCTGTGACTGGGAACGACTGCGCTTCACGATGGACGCGGGATTGTCCAAGGCCGTGCTGGAAGTGTTCGTCCGGCTCTACGAAGACGGCCTTATCTATCGTGGCGAACGACTAATTAACTGGTGTCCCCGCTGCCTGACCGCCTTATCCGACATTGAAGTGGAACACGAGGACGTGAAGGGCACGCTCTATCACATTCGCTATCCGTTGACCGACGACCCAAGCACCTCGTTGACCGTCGCCACCACACGACCGGAAACCATGCTCGGCGACACGGCGGTGGCCGTGCATCCCGACGACCCACGCTATCGCCATCTCATAGGCAAGTCGATCCGATTGCCGCTCACTCAACGGACCATTCCCGTTGTGGGCGATGCCATCCTAGTCGATCTCGAATTCGGCACGGGTGCCGTCAAGATCACGCCGGCCCATGATTT
>DASTQY010000396.1:0-9880 GCA_035761525.1 Nitrospira sp.
CGGTGGACAGTCATACAAATTCGGCTTGTGTAGTATCCAGGAGCGGATGCAGGCCTTGGGAGGATCGTTTGACATTCTATCTGCTCCTGGGCAGGGCGTTACGGCGACGCTGACCCTTCCACTGAGCCAAAGAGAGACGAGACCTGCCGCTTGACTGGCTTGGAGAGAGCTTGCTGCTGAGCAAATTGTTCAGCGCCCATGGCGTTCATCTAGCTTAATTTCATCCGACCTGTTTCCTCAATCGAAGTCTCGACCCATAACCTCCAACCAACACATGGCCAGCTCAGAATGCTCGGCGGTGAGTCGAGCAAGAAATCCGGCATAAATCGATTTCCCACGGCACTGTGAACCTGAGTCATCAATCGCTATCAGATGCTCAATCTCTACATCGTATGAGAACAAAAACTTTGACGATTTTCGATCCTTTGGTACAAATTGCCAGAATTGCTCGGATGTAGAGTCTCGAAGTGTTTCGCAAGGCGTTGCTTTATCTCAATTCTTAACCCGGCACAAGTCCTGCTGTTATCTGACCAGTAATACGGGGGCTACCGAAAATGGGTAGCCAGAGTCACTGAGCTTTCGGCACCATGTCGAAGGGCTGTAAAAAAGGAGGCATGTGATGGGACGTCTTTTGTCTCTCGTAGTCACAGGGGCCTTTTCTGTTTCGCTCCTCATGGTGGGAGCAGCGCAAGCGGTCTGCGATCCACTCTGTTCTCCGAACTCGAATAAAAGCGGCGCAGTGAGAGGTTTGGATCGCGCGGATGCCGTAGCCGGCGGCGGCGCGGACGGGCGTACCAATGCCCGCGAGAAGCAGGGCGCTGTAACGCTACCGCCCGATGCGGATAAGGATGGGGTTCCTGATGCCCAGGATCAATGTTTGAACGTGGCCGGACCGGGACCAAGCGGTTGTCCGGTAGTCGAACTTCCTCCTCCAGGGGCGTGACCGGGTTGTGACGGGGGTACGTCCAAGAAGGGGCGTCATTGGGACGCCCCTTCACTCATGTTCTCCCTTTCCCTTCCAAGGCGGATTGCGCATCTTCCACGACAGTGAATGCACTTACAGAAGTGATCACCGAACAGTAGTTGCTTAACCAAAAATTGTCGCCGATCGACCAAAAAAGCAAAATCTTATCCATCCGCCAATAGTTTCTTCCTGATAAATCAGCAATTTGCACATCGCTTGACCACCCTCGCGAAGGCATGTCCCTTGCTCTCACCCTCAGAGCCAAGTATGGCCCTCACCGGAGGATTACCTTCTGTGTCTGCTCTGGATCGAAATAGCGGCGGCTTCACCTTAATCGAACTGATGGTCGTGGTGGGTATCTTGACCATCGCCGTCGCGCTCGCGGTACCAGAATTCGTTCGGTGGCATGTGCAATCCCAACTCAGGCAGGCAACATCAGAGATTGCCACACAACTCATGCTGGCACGCATGGCAGCCATGAACAGGAACCGAAGCGTGGATGTCACGGTACAGACGACCGGAGCGGCCGTTCATATCTCGGCAGTCACCCCTTCCTCGGGAGCGGCGGTCATCAAAGACAAGGTGTTTCCGAGTCGGGTCACATCTGTATTGGGAAGTCCCGTCACGGTGAGTTTTTCGTCGCTGGGTATGCGGACGACCGGAGGGACGGGCACGCAGACCATCGGTGTGTGCGATACGTACGGGCGCCAATATTCTGTGGCGATCATCCCGTCGGGAAAGGTCAATTGGTCGATCAATTCAAGCGGCACCCCATGTCCGTGATGCGAGACTGCGAGATCTCATGCGATTAAACCGACTCAAGAGCCAACAAGGGTTTTCGTTGTTGGAGGGAATGCTGGCCGCGGTGCTCTTGGGCACGGGTCTATTGGCCATGTCGGCGATGCAAGGCATTGCGATCGTCAAAAATGTTGATTCGAACGAACTCACACGCATCACCGCGCTCGCGTCCGACATGATGGAACGGATTCAGTTCAACCGACGGAATGCAATCAGCTACAACGGCATCAACACGCAGAGCGCCACCAATTGCAACACCATCAGCGCGGCGACACAGCCGCAGGCTCGAGGAGATTGTTTGCTGTGGGACAGCCTGGTCGATGCGACGCAATACCAAAATGTGATGGGCACCGTCACGGTGTCCGATATCATCGCACCGACTGCCCTTGCTCAGCGGAATGTGGCGGTGACCATTTCATGGGTGGGTTCGCTCAAAAGTGATACGACGGTGAAACGAGCACGGTCATTGACCGTCAATCGAGTGGTTGCCCCGGAATGACAGGGAAAGATTTCGCCATGCGCCGATCAACCGAACAGGCCGGATTCACGCTCATTGAACTGATGGTGGGCATGGCGGTGTCCGTCATCGTGGTCGCTGCAGCCTTTACGATTCTCACGACGACGAGCAAGACCTTACGAGCCAACGAACAAGTCGTTGATACTCAGCAGAACCTCCGGATGGCTATGGAAATGCTCGCAAGAGATTTCAAGCTGGCCGGCTTTGGCAGTCCCCCGGCTCCCATCGGGAATTGCACGAACGGAATTGTCCCGGCCGATCAGAATACCGGTGGCGCCGACACAGGCCCGGATTCGGTTCAGTTATTGGTGCCGGCAACAAGGTCCTCTGGCGCGAACAGGTGGACGCTGAGACTCCCGACGACGGCGGGAACGACGGTGATTACGTTATGGCCTGGAGCCGTCACTGACATGGTGAATTCTGGGCTTACCGCGAACGCGTCATACATTTCGATCGGCGGTGCGGCCACTGCCCAGGTGACGGGATTTAATGCGACTGCCAGTACGATCAATGTGGCGATTCCTCCACCGCTCTGGTTTCAGACAGAAGATCGGGTCTATCTACTGCAATGCATTCGTTATCGCGTCGTGCCTGCCCCCGACCCCGGCAATGTCTGTGGGGGAGTCGCGCCTTGTCTGACCAGAGGAGTCGCAGGCGTCGTGGCGGGTCCCAATGCCGAGGCACCGATTGCGGAAGGAATCGAGGATCTCCAACTGGCGTATGCATGCGACGGCTGCGTCACAGCCATTAACACCGGCATTCCCGATCGTATCATCGACGATCAGAACGCTTCGAACACCTTTGACCAAGCGGATTTCCTCAGTAACTTGTCGTGGACTGCTGCGCCGCTCACGCCTGACAAGATTCAATTGGTGCAGGTCGCTCTCGTGGCGAGGCAATCGAAAACCGACCAAGGATTTAGCGAAGCGAACAACACGATGGTCGGATCATCCACGCTGACCGTCACGGGGGATCACTCGTTACCTGCTGATGCCAATCATCGGCGCCGCATTTTGGTGAAGACTGTGGAGACCCGTAATGTCGGTATGTAGTCGGACACGTCTGTCGAAACGTTCCTCTTGCTGGTCGCTCGTTTTGCGGAGCGATCAGCGAGGCATGGCCATGTTGATCGTCATGATGGTGCTGCTTATGTTGACGGTTCTTGGCATCGCGGCCATTACCGTCAGCGGATTAGGGAATACCATGGCAGGATTACAGCGAACAATGGAAGCCTCTGCCAACGCCGCAGAGTCATGCCTAGGAACCGGCGTCAATATCATCCAATACGTATTACTGACGGAAAACGGGCGTCAGATTCCATCTGCATTGCTGAACAGCACTCCCGGAGGACCGGTTCCCAGTGGAAATAAGACGGTGTTGGAAAGCGAAATTGCAGGTAATTCGCAGAACAATACGGACGTACCGATTGGACCCGGAGGGACTCCGGGGGCTCCCAACCTTCAAATGAGCGTGGGCCCTTATGAGGTGCTCGGAGATATCGACTTCCTGTACGTGAAGCCGAGGGCTGGAACCGGACAAATGCAATTCTCAGGTTACGAGGGGGCCGGCTCGGGCGGAGGAAATGACGTTGATGCTTTCTTCAGGCTCACGTGTATCGCGAACAATGTCGCAACTGGAACAGAGAGTCAGGTTTCGGCGATTTATGCCTGTTCAATGGGAGGAGATGGCTGTCAGAAGCAGCCATGATTTTGTGCTGGTGGAAAACAGTCGACTTGTAATGGTCGGATCTGAATCTCCCATGCTGGCGGCACAGCACGCCGCTATCTGCACAGGTCATACAGGGAGGACACCATGAAACGGGAAAGTTTTAGAACCAGGTGGAATCGGGTTCTAATCAGCATTTCTCTGTTTCTCTCGTTGGGAAGCCCTATTGCTGCGTCGGCACAGAACATGGCTGACTACACGAACTATCCAGTGTTTCTCAATCAGACGGTTCCACCCAATATTTTGTTCATCGTCGACCTCGGCAACGAAACTCTTCCGGCGGGTTACGCCGGTTCGGGTCATAAGTACCCAATCTCATTCAAAGCATCCACTCCGACCGCTGGGAGCTATGCGTCAAACGTCACGTTCGATGCGACCGGTACCAACGCCGATATGGTCGCCGTCAGTGACCCCGGCGGAACAGCCATGAGCACAGCCACGACCGCGGCCCCAGCCGATATATTCAATTCGAGCAAAAACTACTATGGCATTTTTGATCCGTTTCGATGTTATGCCACCGGTTCGAACGACTTTGTTTACGGCTCAAAAAAAACGACGTTGAGCCAGGCGTGTGGCACCAGCCATTGGGACGGCAACTTTTTGAACTGGCTCATAGGCCGGAAGAAAGATTTGACCTATCAAGTCCTCATGGGCGGTACCACGAATCCTGCGTCCTCGAACACGGACGGGACCGCTGACTTTATCTCGAGTGAGAAGAACACGGGCGAGGGTGGCACGACAGAAAGCTGCGCGAATGACACCAGATCCTGCTGGCGGTTCGTCAAATATGTGCCCACTGCAACCTTGGCCGGCCGTGTGCCCACAGGCTTGCCGAATCCGACCGTTACGGGAATCAATGTTGGTACTGGTACGGCGGCAGATGCCGGGCTCTGGTTTGGGGCCGGCGACGGCAAATTGTACGTGAACGACAATGCCGACGTAGATCCCTTCAACACCGCGAATAGCAACAAATACACGCTGCGCGTGGACCTCACCACAGAGCCCAATATACCCTCCGGAACAGGTAATTTGAGCGGCAGCTGCGATGAGGGCGATACGGCTAATTTTGCCGGACACATGATCTGCTATCGCAAGGATCGTTCATTAGGTCTGTTCCAGAAGATGCGGACCGATAACATGCATGTCGGGGTAATGTTCGCCAATGCCTTGAGCGGCAAGGGTGGCAAGGTGATGTTCAACTTCGACGAGAGTTTCAACTCCTCAGCGATCACGAACCTTCGCAATGAACACATCCAACCCAAGTCGCCGCTTTCTGAAGCCTTGTATGAGGGCTTGTGTCTGTTCCGGAAATCTCAAGGACCTTGCTACAACAATTCAGGCGCATCGGCAACGGGTTACACGTCAAGCACGGGAGTGGCAAGCGATCCGTTCTATTTCACCTCGTTCGGCCAGAGTTTGCGGTGCTGTAAGAGCTTCGTGCTCATGATCAGTCCGGGGCAGGGAGTTGACGACGGCAACGCTCCCGATCTGCAAACACCCTTCGGGAATCTATTTACCGGTACCAATATCGGGGTGGTGACGACCGGTGCCGCGGGTGACCGGTTAGACGACGTCGCGTTTTATGGGCAGACGCACGACATCAGAGAGCAGGCATCCCCTGTGGGTCTTGCGGGTACTCAGAGCGTGACGTTTTATGCCGTCAATGCGATGGGCGGACAGGTCGGCTCGACACTCTTGGCCTCCGCTTCCAAGTACGGCGGATTCGAGGATCGAAATAGTAACGGAACGGCTGATCTCACGGGGCAATCATGCACTTATCCCGCAGGATCGAGCCTTGGAACTGGGACGAGTACCAGCAACGCCGAATGGGACGTCGATCAAAACTGTGTGCCAGACACGTTCTTTGATGCGTCGGAAGGCGGCGATCTCGAAGCGCAAATTAACCTGGCGATTTCCTCCATTCTCAAGAAATCCGCGTCGGGAACGTCCATTTCGGTGTTGGCCTCCTCTTCAACGGGAGAAGGCTCTATTTATCAAGCCTTCTTCTATCCAAGTACCTTCGAAGGCACCAAAGAGATCAAGTGGACCGGTTTCGTGCAGGGTCTCTTTGTCGATACCTACGGCAATTTGCGCGAAGATCGAGGAGGCAGCGGGGGCAGTCCCGACGGCAGGCTTGTATACACGGATGACAACATCGTCCAAACCAGGTTGGATGCCGCCACCGGCGATGTAAAAGTCGATCGCTTCGTCGATGCGGATG
The DNA here is from genome assembly GCA_035761525.1 of Nitrospira sp. Classification (GTDB taxonomy): domain Bacteria; phylum Nitrospirota; class Nitrospiria; order Nitrospirales; family Nitrospiraceae; genus Nitrospira_C. Next base: position 6,226 of record DASTQY010000396.1, read on the forward strand.
GCGACGGCAAGGCGGATAGTACGACTCCCTATGAGTCGGTCGGACTTCGTGAGATGCAAGGCATTTGGGAGGCTGGGAAGAAGCTGGCATTACGCGATCTAACCAGCAATCCAAGAAATCTGATCACCTGGGTCGATACGGACAACGACGGGGTCGTGGATAGCGGGGAGCAAATGGCGTTCAGCACGGGAAATGCGTCCACGCTCGCGCCTTATCTCAGAGCTAATGCAACAGGCACCTACACGGCGACGAATATCATTGATTTTGTGCACGGCAACCAAATCGCGGGCATGCGGGACCGTCAGGTGACGGTGAATAGCTCACTGCGAGTCTGGCGGCTCGGCGACGTGGTGAACTCGACGCCGACCATTGTAGGGGCGCCCCGTGAGCGTTTCGATATCCTTTACGGGGATAGTGGTTATACCCAGTTTGTAAGGCGGTGGAAAGATCGTCGAATGGTGGCATATGCCGGCGCCAACGACGGCATGCTGCATGCCTTCAACGTCGGCTTCTATCATCGTGGCGATGATGCGTCGACCTCAGGGGTGACGGAACACGGAAGATACACGAGAAATGCGGTCGACAACAGCAGTGGTCCCGAGCTCGGGGAAGAATTATGGGGATTCGTTCCCTATCATCTGCTTCCCCAGATCCTCTGGCTCACACAGCCGGCTTATACCCATGTGTCATATGTTGATCTGAAACCGAAAGTGACTGACGTTCGGATCTTCTCTCCGGAGGCCGCATGTGGAGGTGGTGCGACACCCACGGCTTCGGGTTGTATCCATCCAGACGGATGGGGCACGATTTTGATTTTGGGAATGCGGTTCGGCGGAAGCTGCGGGTCCTGTACCGCCGTCTCTGGTACCAACAATGGGGGACCGGCTCTGTCCGTCACCGCAAAATTCGATGGTGTGACGACGACGACTCGGACATTTTACAGCGCGTATATCGTGTTGGATATTACCGATCCCGACGCGAATCCGACGGTGCTGTCCGCGTATTCGTCGTCAACACTCGGATTGACGACGAGCTATCCAACCATTGCTCGGATGAGCCCTACAGGCGATGGGAAAAACGACCATACGAATGCCAAGTATTTCATGGTGGCCGGCTCAGGCGTGCAAGGGTATAACGGAAGGGCGGTCACCGGGGCAAAGCTTTTTGCGGTTCAACTGGTTCTGCCTGGAACAGCTCCGACCGTGACCATCCTACCGGTCGGCCTCGACACCTATGGCGGCTTTATGGCCGATCCGATCACGTTCGACCGTGATTTAGATTTCCGCTCGGATGCGGTCTACGTCGGCCGGACGATTGCGCCGGACGCAGGAGGTGCCGCAGCCCTCGGGTATTGGTGGGGAAAGTTTTATCGTCTTACGATGGGAGCTTGCGCATCAGCCCCCTGCACAACTTCCACTTGGGGAGTTCTATCAGGGACAAACCGCATTCCGACTGAAATGGTGATGCAAGTGCCGATCGGCGGAACGCCGAAGTATCTTGGACCGGTAACGGCCGGGTCCACAGTGACGCTTGACGACTCGGGCAATACATGGGTGTTTTTTGGAACGGGACGCTTCTTTACCGCTGCCGACAAAGCCGATCAACATGCCAATTACCTGGTGGGCGTCAAGGATTCGGTTCTACGAACAGGCGGCTGCGTTCAGGCGGATGCGGTCAACTGTATTAATCAAAATCTGTTAGATGTGTCGAGCGCGCAGATTTGTGTCTCGTGTGCATCGGGCAATCAAGTCCAAGGGGTCGGGTCGGTGACGACGTTTTCCGGACTCATGGACCAGATACGCGGGAATACGTCACTTGGCATAAGTGCAAAGGATGGATGGGTGATCCAGCTCAATCCCAATACCGGTTCGACAACGCTGGGAGCGGAGCGATCCCTCGTCAACCCGACTTTGATTGGCGGCGCTATCTTTTTCCCAACCTTCACGCCGAATAATGATATCTGCGTATCGACAGGGAATAGCTCCCTGTACGCGATGTACTACCTCACAGGAACCGGGTATACCGATCCGATCATCGGATTGGATGCTAACGGTGTTTCACAGCGAAGTGTCGGAATTGGTGAGGGTTTGGCCTCATCTGTCGCGATACAGATCGGTGCTCAGCCGACGGGAATGTCGGGCTTCTATCAGTCCAGCAACTCCGTCATGAGCAAAGTGTCGCCGAAGGCACCGATATCGCTGTGGAGTCAATACATCTCATGGATAAGTAACCGGGAATAAACAGAGCGGATGAGAACCGGCTGGGCATCGCAAGGTGGGACGGTAACTCTTCCTGAGCGAAGTGGGCGCTTGCGTACGCAGCCCTCTTCTCGGGATCATCCAATCACGCACGCCTCAACAGGCGAAGACAAAAAACTCCGTGTCTTCGCGCTCTTCGGCATCATAGGGGGACTGTTAACGGCTTTAGCGCTCGTCTGGGGTGGGCTGTCTCGTGACAAGAACGAGACGGCAAGTCAAGCTTTAGGCACATCGAATCACTCTCCCGTCGTCAAGGCAGTAACCATCCTGCCGAGTCCGTTGAACTTGTCTGGGCCAATCAGCGTCAGAGTCGAAGCGCAGGATCTTGACCAACAGACTATGGTTTTCCGCTATCGTTGGCTGGTCAATGGCCACGTCATGAGTGATCAAACGCTGAGCACACTACCTGCTCAGTTGATCAAACGTGGTGACCAAGTCTCTGTTGAGGTTATCCCGTTTGACGGCATCACCGAGGGGACACCGTTTCGATCCGTGCCGGTGACCGTCACGAATACCGCCCCCATCGTCTCAGATGTCGCGGTTGATTTAGATCACGATGTTCAAGGCCGTCGACTCTTGGCCAAGGTAAATGTTGCGGACCCCGATCAGGATCCGGTGACGCTCACCTATCGATGGCGGAAAAACGAGACAGTCCTGAAGGAGGGGGAGGACAATGCGTTGGATCTTGCTGGTCTCACGGCTAAGGACATGGTCCAGGTGGAGGTGACTGCATCGGATGGTGCACCACACGGAAGTACGACGGTGTCGGGACGGTTCACGTTGACCAATTCGTCCCCATCCATCGTGTCAAGTCCGGCGGCATCGCCGAGAGGCGATCATTACGAATATCTGGTTCGTGCCACTGATCCTGATGGAGACCCTCTCACCTATGCGCTGGAAGTGTCGCCTCCTGGAATGACCATAGAAGCCGAGACCGGCCAGATTCGCTGGATGATCAGTCAGGAAACAACTGGGAGTCAGCGTGTCAGAGTCGTTGCCAAAGATCCGCAGGGTGGTTTCGCCACGCAAGATTTTGATCTATCGCTGAACAAACCGACCAAATCCTAGTGGATGTGGACTAGATGCTGCACACGAGAAACTCACCAGCCGGAAAATCTCTTCACACAAATAGCCGTGCCTCGTGCATCTGCCACCAACGCAAAGGTGGGTGCTTTACGCGTAAGCAATCGCTCACTCTGTGGCGTAGGCAAGCGCAGTAGGAGGCAGTTTGATGGTATTGACCAGCACGTCGATGGCCAGACGGGGATAGCCAGTCAGTCCCCTTGCGAGCGATTCCAGAGGTAGGTATGAGACGTCCGGATTCTGGAGCGATCCTTTCGCTTCGAAGACCGCGGTCGTCAATCCCTGATGATCTTCGCCGAATAGTTGGCCGAAGA